>DQLG01000388.1 GCA_015660315.1 Candidatus Latescibacterota bacterium | reverse complement strand
CCTCAGCCAAAGGGTGAATCCGGCCCGGGCAAGGGCGAGATTGCCGGGTTACAGGGATTGCAGGATGTCGATGTCAGGATCACCGTCGAGTGGGGCCGCAGCGAAATAACGGTCGCCGAGGCGGTCAGTCTTGGAGAGATGTCGCTTCTGCGCACAGATAAACAAGTCCAGGAGCCAGTCGATATCCTGGTCAACGGCAAGCTTTTCGGGCGTGGGCGGTTGGTGCTAGTTGGGGATACCTATGGGGTGCAGCTCGAGGAGATTCTCGACTAGGAGTAGCTAAAGCATTCTATGCCGTATGGCAGAACGCAAAACGGGCGGGGGATAACCCCCCGCCCGTTTTTTGTGCGTACTGCGTGCGTTTAGTGGTGCTGGTGACCGTGGCCACCAGCGGCCGGAGCTTCTTCTTCCTCCGGTTCGTCGGTGATCAACACATCGGTCGTCAACAACAGGCCGGCGATGCTGGCGGCGTTGCTCAGAGCTGTGCGCACGACCTTGGTCGGGTCGATAACACCCATCTTCACTAGGTCGCCATAGGTCTCTTCGCGGGCGTTGAAACCATGGTTGCCCTTCTTCGAAGCGACGTTCTCAACGACGACCGCGCCTTCGTGGCCGGCGTTGTTGGCGATGGTGCGCAGAGGCTCCTCTAGCGCGCGGCGGACGATATTGATGCCCGCGTTTTCGCCGTCGTTTTCGCCGTTGATAGCTGCGATTGCGGTAATGCCGCGGACTAGGGCGACACCTCCGCCCGGCACGATGCCTTCCTCGACGGCCGCGCGGGTAGCGTGCAATGCATCCTCGACGCGTGCCTTCTTCTCCTTCATCTCGGCCTCAGTGGCCGCACCGACGGAGATGACGGCGACACCGCCGGCCAACTTGGCCAGCCGCTCCTGCAACTTTTCGCTGTCGTAGTCGGAGGTGGTGTCTGCGATCTGGTTGCGGATCTGGGCGACCCGGCCCTTGATATCGGCCGACTTGCCCGCGCCTTTGACGAGGGTGGTGTTGTCCTTGTCGATGACCAGGCGCTTGGCCTGGCCCAGGTCTGCCAGTTGCACGCTGTCGAGCGTGATGCCGAGGTCGTCGGTGATGACCGAACCGCCGGTGAGGCTGGCGATGTCCTGCAGCATGGCGCTGCGGCGGTCGCCGTAGCCGGGGGCCTTGACAGCGCAGATCTGCAGGGTGCCACGGATCTTGTTGACGACTAGCGTCGCCAGGGCCTCGCCCTCGACATCCTCGGCGATGATCAGCAACGGCTTGCCGGCTTTGCTGACCTTCTCGAGCAGGGGCAACAGGTCCTTGAGATTGGAGATCTTCTTCTCGTGGATCAGCAGGTAGCAGTCTTCCAAGACGGCTTCCATGCTTTCTTGGTCGGTGACGAAGTAGGGCGAGAGGTAGCCGCGGTCGAACTGCATACCTTCAACCACGTCGAGCGTGGTCTCGGTGGACTTGGCTTCCTCAACGGTGATCGTACCGTCCTTGCCGACCTTGTCCATGGCTTCGGCGATCAGCTCGCCGATGGCGTTGTCACCATTGGCCGAGATGGTGCCGACCTGGGCGACTTCCGAGTGGTCCTTGACCTTCTTACTCAGACCTTCGAGGCTGCCAACAACACCGTCAACGGCCTTGTCGATGCCGCGCTTGATCTCCATGGAGTTGAAGCCGGAGGTGACGGCTTTGAGACCATGGGTGTAGATGGCCTCGGCTAGCACTGTGGCGGTGGTGGTGCCGTCACCGGCGACGTCGCTGGTCTTGGAGGCGACTTCTTTGACCATCTGGGCGCCCATATTCTCGTAGGCATCGGGCAGTTCGACCTCTTTGGCGACCGAGACGCCGTCTTTGGTGACCGTCGGCGAGCCCCAGCTTTTGGCGATGACCACATTGCGGCCACGCGGCCCAAGTGTCACTTTGACGGCTTTGCTCAGCTGTTGTACGCCGGAGAGAATCTTCTCGCGGGCGTCTTCACGAAAGGCAATTTGTTTAGCCATTATATATGTCCTTTCCTTAGTCGACGATGGCGAGGATGTCGTCTTCACGCATGATGAGATATTCGTCACCGTCGATCTTGACCTCGGTACCCGAATACTTGCCGATCAGGACCTTGTCGCCCTTTTTGACTTCGGGGGCGACGTGCTTGCCCTCTTCGAGGCGGCCGGGGCCTACGGCTACGACTTCGGCCTCCTGCGGCTTTTCCTTGGCGGTGTCGGGAATGATGATGTCGCCGACCTTCTGCTCTTCGTCATCTTCGAGACGCCGGACCAGCACGCGATCGGACAGGGGCTTGATGTTAATTTTAGCCATGAGTGATACCTCCGTTGTGGGATTTAAATGGCGGAGGGGACCTATGCAATATTTGTGCCAATCGTGCTTGGTGTATTTTACTTATTGTTTTTTAATGGCTTATAGAAGTCTTTGCCTCGGAGCTATGTCGGATTTTGATATTTAAGTTTCTCTAAATGAGAAAAATTGAAATATGATCCTATTTTATTTTTCGTAAGTAATTGATAATTATGAATCTAAATTGAAATTCTCATATTGATAATATTATCATATATTCTCAATATGAGAATCGAGCATTTAAATTGCTCGTATTGCCATGTTTTCTGCTTACGCTATAGCCCTCTCTACTTACTCACATACCGCTCGTTGATATGGCGCATTACCTGCGCCAGCTCGTATTCGCTTGCCTCCAGATCATTGTTCGCGATTCGTTCGACTAATTCCCGAATCTCTTCGTCGTCTTTTGGCGGCCAGGCTTCGACTTCTTCTAGTTTGTGGCATTGTGTGCAGAGGAATTCGCATAGCTCTTTGGCTTCTTGCGGATCGGCGCCATTCTCCTCACTCAGGGCATCGTGTACGGCAAGGCGAGCTTGGTCGGTGGCTTGCTGTAGTTGGCGCTCTAGCTGGGCCTTTTTCTACAAGGTCGGAGATATGGCGATTAAATAGGCGGTGACTCTCCATTGGTAAGTAAACAGTATAGAGATGGCCGAGGATTCGCAAAGAGAGCGTCACCCAGGGTGGGCTTTGCTCCGGTGTAGGTCTTTGTCGTAGGGAAACCCCCATTGATAAAACATGAGGAAGGTCGCGACCGTGCCGATGAGCAAGAAGGTGATGCCCAAAACTTCGGTGCCGAGTGCGTTCAAAAGGATCTCCTCCAGGTTGGTGTTGCTGACAACGGTATGGACTGAGAAAGAGTGAGAGAGCGGTAAAAAGGGCAACAAAAAACAAAAATAATAATTAAAGAAGGGTAATTAT
>DQLG01000507.1 GCA_015660315.1 Candidatus Latescibacterota bacterium | reverse complement strand
GTTATGGTGGGCAAGGCGAAGATAGTGAGCAAGGTGGCGCCAGCGAGGACTAGGTTTTGTGCGAGCGAGCCGGCAAAGGCCTCAGCCTCGCTCAGGCCGAACATTTTTTCCCCCTGGCCGATCCATATGAGTAGGGCGATGCCGTTCATGAAACCCGAGACGACGACATTGGGCACCAGCGTGATAAAACGGCCTAAACGCAGCGCGGCCATCGCCACCATGATCGCGCTGGCCAACAAGAAGACGGTGTTGATGAAATGATCGGGCACGGCGCCCGGAAGTTTAGCCGCCAACTCATCATGGGCCAGGGCGACGACAGTGGCGGTGACCACGCTCATCGGCGCGGTGGGGCCTGAGCACTGGACGCGGGTGCCGCCCAACAGCGAAGTCAATATCGATATGATGCCAGCCGATATCATGCCAGCGAAGGCCCCCCTCCCCGAGAGGATGCCGAGGGCTGCGCCGAGGCTGAGCGCGACAAAGCTGACGGTCAATCCGACGATGAGGTTGCGGATCAAATCGGCGAACCCGGATGTTTTGGTTTCGGACATGGTATTAACGCGTCATCTTGTGGCTGGAGACCATGATAAACAGCGCCATGAAGAGCGCGTTGCTTGCGAAACTTCTGTGGACATGCTCGTTATCTCCAGGTTGCCGTGCCGTCACGTGCGACGCGCCTGCTCGTGCGGCGGGGCGAATAGGCGCGAATGTGCCCTTGTATAGCGTGGTGCGAGCCGGCTCATCTCGTCTCGTCCCGACCAATAACAAAGATTGGTGAAAATTCGCGGTAGTTCATTGCGATGTCAACGCCGGCCGACGGGTGAGGTGACGGCGGTATGGCAAATTGAACGTTAAAAAAAGTAATTTTCGAGAAGTATTGCTACAGCGGAAGGGCATATTATTTAGCACATCAACCTCGTTACGAAGGAGATAGGTTATGGAGAATGTGTCCGGTTGTCGTTTTATCGATCGCGTCGCCTTATCGAGTTTGGCCGCAATTAGTCTGGCCTCTGCGCTTGTCTGTTTGGAGGAGAAGAAGCCGCCCGTGGAGTTCGACATATCGTACTCGTGTCCTAGCGGCACTGGTCGGACTTTACCGCTTTCCTGAAGCGGCTCTTCTTGGCAATGGCGCGGCGGGCCTTGGCGTCGCGCACGACGCGGCCTTCCTGGTAAATGGCGTCGTTTTTGAGCGAGCGGTTCGGGCGGTAGATCTTGGCGCCGACCAGTGCTTACTTGGGCGGCCGGACCCCTTGCCGCTTTTGCGCCGGTAGAGCACGTCGCCTATCAACGCATCGCCGACAAAGCCGTTGAGGGATGCAATTATACGGCTTTGCTATATAGACAGACGAAGGCCCCGAGAGCTTCAATCTCGGGGCCTTCTTTGATAGAAAAAACTGTGTTGTGTTTATCCGGCCATCTCGGCGCGAATCTCCTTGATCCAGTCGACGCTCTGGCGCACGTTTTCGGCTAAGCCGTCCCAGTCTTTGGCGTCGACCAATTCTTTGGTGATCAGCTTGGATCCGGCGCCGACGGCGGAGACACCGGCCTTGAACCAGCCTTCGAGGCTTTCGCGGGTCGCGTCGACGCCGCCGGTGGGCATAATGCGGGTCCAGGGGCAGGGGCCGAGCACCGATTTGACGAAGGCTGGACCGCCGACTTCACTGCCGGGAAAGACCTTGACTAACTCGACACCCAACTCCTCGGCTTGGCCGATTTCGGTGACTGAGCCGCAACCCGGTGAATAGGCGATCTTGCGGCGATTACAGAGTCGGGCGACCTCTTTGTTGAGCAGCGGGCCGACGACGAAGTTGGCGCCATTGGCGATGTAGAGGGCGGCGGTTGGCGCGTCGCAGATTGAGCCAACACCCATGATGATGTCGATTTTGTTGGCGATAACGTGCTGCACGGCCTCGGTGAAGACGTGGTAGGCGAGATCGCCGCGATTGGTGAACTCGGCGCAACGGGCGCCGCCCGTTGCGCAGGCTTCGACGATGTGGATAGTGGTCTCCGGGTCCTTGTTATAAAAGACCGGGACGATGCCGGAATCGAAGATGGCGTTGAGGACGGCCATGCGATCGTACTGGGCCATTGTATGCTCCTTAAATACTCGGTTTAGAAGGTCGGTTAAGCTTTAATAAAAACGGCCTGTCTGCGCCGATGTCAAGCAGGCATGGCGAAAGGCATAGATTGCTCGGGGAAGTTTCTGTGGCGGTCCTCGCCGCGGATCAGGATCGTAGGATAGCGGGTGCCCAGCGAATTGAGCTCGATTTGTTTGACGTGCGGGGCGATATAGCGCAGCGTCAGTCCGCAGCGGCGGCGGTCGGAGGTATTGGGGTTGCTGGCGTGGTAGAGTTGACCGTCGTGGATCGAGAGCTGCCCGGCTTTGAGTTCGAGGTCGAAGGCCTGGCTGCTGTCGACGAGTTCGTCGGGGATCTCCTGGTTGACGCTGAGCAAGTTTTCACCCTCCTTCGATTCGCCGTGGGTGACGATGCCATTTTTGTGCGAACCGGGTATGACCCGCATACAGCCGTTTTCCGTATCGCTGTCGTCGATGGCTACCCAAGCGGTATGGGCTTCGGCCGGGTCGAGGCCCCAGTAGGTGACGTCCTGGTGCCAGGCGACGAATTTTTTTGCCTCGGGGTCGGGGTATTTGCAGAAGAAGTGGGTCGAGAGCAGCATGATATTCTCGCCCATCAGCTCTTGCATCACGTCGATGACGCGTGAATCGGTGGCCATTTGCCAGATAAACTCCTCGTCGAGATGGCGGGCTTGTAGGCCGATTTGGCACTTTTCGCGACCCTCGCGTGTTTCCAATGCGTCAAAACACGCGCGGAAGTGGCCGATTTCGCTTTCGCTGAAGAGGTCGACCTGCGTGAGAAAGCCCTCTTCGGCATAGGTTTGCATATTATCTTGGCTCATTGTACGCTCCATTTTTTGTATGGCCGTGTCACAGTATATATATTGCACAAAACCCAACAGGGAAACAAGGCGGACGACAAACGCGAAGGAGGGTGTTATGGGCGCTATACAAATCAATGAAGAGTTATTGGCTGACAGCGATTTTTTCAACGACGAGGCTCGACGCGCACAACTCGTGGCGATGTTCAAATTCGACCAACGGCGGGTGATACTGGGGGAGGGAGCGCTGGACAGATTGGCCGGGGAGTGCGAACGCCTCGGTGCCGGTCGCGTTTTCTTGATCCACGATCCGGGCATCCCCGCGCTGGCCGAACGGGTGCGTAGCGCTTTGGCGGGTCTCGAAGTGGTGGGCAGCTATAGCGAGATCGCGCCGAACCCATCGGTCGCCAGTGTCGACAACTGCGCTCGGGCGTTGGCGGAGGCCGAGTTTGACGTGGCGGTGGCGTTGGGTGGCGGCAGTACGATGGATACGGCGAAGTCGGCGCTGTGCGTGGCCGCATGCGGTGGTTCGGTGGCTGACTACTTCGGCTTCGATAAATTCGACAAACCACCATTGGCGCCGCTGGTCGGGATTCCGACGACGGCGGGTACTGGCAGCGAGGCG
>DQLG01000289.1 GCA_015660315.1 Candidatus Latescibacterota bacterium | reverse complement strand
TTCCCTATCGCTGGCGGGACGGTTTTCCGCGTGCCCCCCCCGAGCGCGATGCTTTTCTACTGCAGGTGACCGCCGAGAATGGCGTCGAAGGTTATTGTATCGGCGCGCGCCTCGGCGAAGTGCTCGGGCGGCAGACCGAGCGCTTACTCAAACCGCTGATGGTTGGTGCAAACGCGTTGGACCGCGAGAAAATCTGGCAGCAGTTATGGGATATGGGGCGGATGGGGACCGAAATCGTTGCTGCTCTCTCGGCCTTTGATGTAGCGCTATGGGATTTGGCGGCTAAGGCGGCAGGCGTGCCGCTCTACAAACATCTGGGTGCTTATCGCGACAAGGTGCCGGCCTATGCCAGCACCTTCACCCAGGAAACGGTCGCTGCCTACGAGCCGCTGGCGCGCGATTGCGTCAAGCGAGGATATAAAGCAATCAAGCTGCATGTCTTCGGCGACGTAGAAAAAGATATTGAAGCCTGCCGACTGGTGCGCGAGACGGTGGGTGACGATATCGAGTTGATGCTCGACGCTTCGGCTGCCTATAATTTTGAGGAAGCACTGTGGGCGGGGCGGGAATTGGAAAAGTTGAATTTCTACTGGTTCGAAGAGCCGATGCGGGACTACGAGATGACCAGTTTGCAGGAATTACACCGGCGGCTCGAAATACACCTCTGCGTCGCCGAGACCAGTTGGGACAGCCTCTTTGACGTGGCCAACCACATCGCCCAGAAGACCGGGCGGATGATACACTCTACCTGGTACCGCAAGGGGGGGATTACTGGGCTGCTCAAAATCGCCCACACCTGCGAGGCTTTTGGGATGATGGTCCAGTTGCACCACGGCGAGATTCCGATGATCCACGCTGGTTGCGCGATAAAAAATAATAAATACGTCGAGATTTTAGTGCCCGAAGAAGGGGCGCATTTGTGTCTGGCCACTCCGCCGATCGTGCCCGACGAAGAGGGCTGTGTCCGGCCGCCCGAGGGGCCGGGTTTGGGGTATGAGTTGGACTGGGACGAGATCGAGGGGTGCACGGTCGCGGAAGTTTAGGTTGGACACACAGCGAAGGAGAGAACGCCGATGCTGATGGGCGAACACGTGCGCGGGCTGGAGGCCAAGGCCGATACCATTCCGCCTGGGCCGACGGCGGGATCACTGGGGCAATGAAAATCGCCGTGCTGGCCGAAGCGCATGGGTTAGATGTGGAAATACACCTCGGCGGCCTGGCGCACCGGCACCTCATGGCGACGCCGGACGACTTTGCGCAATTCGCGCTGCATCACCTCCAAGGCATCCAGCGTGATCTATTCGAAGGGGGAGGGCGCCTTCACGCTGAGCGTGGCCGGCGCCCGCTACAGAAAAACCTTCGCAGCGGATCAGGGGCAGGTGACTTTCGACTCCGTGTCCCTGCCCGAAGGGGAAGCCTATTTAGACGGCGAGGATCTCCTCACATGGCGATGATGCGGTTGTTGCAAGTCAGAACATCGATCGCCAGCGACAATACCATAGGAGATAAACATGGGACACCTGAATACGCTTGACTTAGTGATATTCATATCCGCACTGGTAGGGATTCTGTTGTTCGGTATGTGGGTCGGTCGGAAAGAGGATAACAGTAAGGATTTCTTCCTCGCCGGAAAATCCGTTG
Organism: Candidatus Latescibacterota bacterium; assembly: GCA_015660315.1. Lineage (GTDB taxonomy): Bacteria > Latescibacterota > UBA2968 > UBA8231 > UBA8231. The sequence continues at coordinate 2,421 of DQLG01000289.1, read as the reverse complement.
GCTGGGTGGGCATAGCGGGGTCTCTATTAGGCACTAATTGGTCTGCGGCTCAATTGGTAGGTCTTATGGGTGCATCTTGTTCCTTAGGCCTGGCTACCGCTTTGTACCCAACCATGGCTGTCGTAGGTGTAATATTCCTGATGTATGTCTTCATGCCGATCTTTGAAGACGCCAATATTTACACATTATCACAGTATCTGGAAGCCCGATATGATAGCAGAGTCAGCAATGTTTTCTCACTATTGTCGATCGTTGTCACAATTATACTGGGGTTAATTTTCGCCTTTTATTTTGGCGGACGTTCGCTGTCTGAGCTTTTGGGAGACACGCAGCTGGAAATGTCTTATACCCAAATGGTGATTTTGCTGGCAGTCGTCACCGGAATCTATACAGTTACCGGAGGATTAAGCGCTGTTATCTATACTGATGTTATGCAAACCCTGTTACTTGTGGCCGGAGGGGCCATTCTGGCCGTTCTCGTCTTAATGCAGCCTGAGATTGGCGGGTTGGCGGGGCTGCTTGAGCTCGATGCTTTACAGCCTGTCGCGGAGCGGAAACTCACCATCTTCAAGCCGAGTAATCACCCGCAAATACCGTGGACAGGTGCGCTTACCGGGTTGCTCTTGCTGAATATCTATTTCTACGGCGGCAACCAGGTAATGGCTCAACGAATGCTTGCTGCTAAATCACCTGAAGACGGGCGCCTGGGCATTTTGGTTTCGATTTATATAAAGGTGAGCCTGGTTCTACTCGTTATACTGCCTGGGATAGCCGGCTACTACATCTTAAAAGCTCGCGGGTTGGATATCAATCCGGATGATATCTTTGCCACCTTATTCCGCACCTTGGTGCCAGTGGGCTACGGGTTTGGTGGAATCATTATGGTAGGACTGATAGGTGGTGTTCTTTCTACAGTAGATTCAGTACTCAACACCGGATCTACGTTTCTGACTATTGATTATTACAAAAAGTATTTCCGCAAGGATGCCAGTGAGAAGGAGCTGGTTAAGGTTGGTCGCATTTTTATAGTGATTTTGTTGATATTGGGAACGTCCGCCAGTTTATTGTTCTTGAATCCAGAATCAACTACGGATGGTTTTCTTAAGAGTACCCAGCTCGGTTCTTATCTGACCGTTGGTATTTTAATCATCTTCTTGTTTGGCATCCTGTGGAAACCGGCCACTGCGTCAGCAGCGCTTGTCGTCTTGATTATCGGCCCCTTTCTTTCGTGGGGGTATGAACTTCTTTACAATAATTTTCTTGTTATCTGGTTCCCGGGCATAGTTAGTGTATTTGGTGATAAGTTGAATTTCTTTCACCAGCTGATAGTAACATTTTTCACGGCAAGTTTGCTTTTCGTAATTATCAGTAAACTTACCGAAGAAACCAGGAATCAGGAGAACGAAAAACACACTCTCGCGGAAGTGCTTAAGAGGTCAGAAAGGAAAACGGCTCCATTCTGGAAATCAGAAAAGCCCTGGGTTGTACTTATCGTAGCGGTAACTGCTGCCTTCCTAATTTGGTTCAGGTAGAGATTAGTTCTCGGTCATAAAGCGTCTCATCCAGGGTATTTTTGAACCGAGCTGGTCGCTATCCAGCCCACTCCTCGGACTGATGAGGTATAAAAATAAGTATGATTGCAGTGCTAGTTGTCGATGGGTTTAGCCATCACAATTGGGAGCATACGACGCGTTGCATTCGGGCTATCCTTACTGAAGCAGAGGGTTTTGATGTTTCTGTTTCAACCTATCTAGTTGACGACAGCGTGCGCAGATTGTGGGCTTCGGCCGGATCGTCCCGCTGACGGTCAAATTGTAACAGCGAGGGATATTTCAAACTGAACACCGCCAACCCCGACATCAGCGCATCCGCTAAGGAGATGGGGGAACCCTCCCTTCGAGAATCGACAATGGAGCGGAAGGACTTCCGCACCGTGGCCAACAGACCCGGTGCCGACAGTTTCTTTCGTAGCTTACCCATGATGGCACTCCTGGAGGACAAGATCACCTGGAAAGACTATGAATACGACGGAAACGGGGAAAGACCGGAAAAAAGTCTACGAAGACCAAGCTCAGAAAAGCGCGTAACATGTTGTAAATCAACAACCCAAATCTCAGCCGGGAATTGCTACTAAATCGAGGAGCTAACGCTATGGCGCGAGATATCAAAATCACCCGTATCACCGCAACGCATTTCGACTACCAGATCGCCGATTTGGCGCTGGAAGAACAACTCGGCTTCGATACCGTATATAAGAAGGGCGGCCGTCTGTCTGCGAGCGGCGGCCTGCTGAGCATCGAGACCAGCGCCGGGATAAGCGGCACCACATCGGGCGGCATCGACTCCCGCACGGCGCAATACTTGCTCGGCCGCAACCCGCTGGACCGCGAGATCATCTGGCACGATCTCAAGCGCTCGCGG
>DQLG01000176.1 GCA_015660315.1 Candidatus Latescibacterota bacterium | reverse complement strand
TCTACGATGACATGCCTCTATTTTAAGGGATGTTTACAGTAGCATCTCACATTTCTCTAATAGTGAATAAAAATAAGATATAATTGCATTAATAACTGTTTTACAATTCTTATTTTATTTAGGCAAATAAAAGGTTGGAACGGAGTGGCAGCTCAGCTTCGGCCTTTACCAAAAAATAGAGTGTATTACCCCGAATCGGTCAGAAAAGGAGGACTATTTATCTGGCACAACTGGGCTGACATGATTTTTACAGACTAATTGAGCCAGCGATAAGACAATAAGCAGCAATACATCTTAACATATTGGATTTAGATAGAGATCCATTACATTTCATTAATCAATGGATGATTCTAATGCTTTACAGACTTGATTGGCAAATTGCGAAAGATAATAGAGATGAGATATTTGCGCGGTTCGTGGAGAGCTCCACCAATCCGGTTTACGACTTACCTTTGGGCGTGACCATGGTGGGCCGCTGGCATGATCTTGCTTGTCTCAGCGGAACCAGTATTTGGGACGCTGATGATGTGACTAAGCTAATGCAATGGCTTCAACATTGGAGCGACAAAGTTGATCTGGAGCTGAGTCCATGTATCGAAGATGATGATGCCAGTGCTATTTATGCCGCGACGTTGACGAATTATTAATGCTGTGGTCTGGCAAGTTTTACAGGTGTAGTGCGATGCATCGTACAAAAACCATACGTCACGCGAGAATAAACTGGCATCCCCGTCAGATTCGTATCTATCCTATCAACAAGATGAGGAGTATTTAAGGTTCCCATAAAGAGTTGCTCGACGAGTGGCTAATCGAAGTACAATCTTCTAACGACCATCTCGACAAAAAATGGGGACTGCAAATAATTGACCAAGGACTCGGTCGAGCATAAGCTGGCTATTAAGATGACCGATTATCTCAACTATGCAAAACTTGGTCTATAATTTAAGTGTTGAACAGCGCTGTCCGAACCGAACCAAACTCTGCGCGCTATTTGTACGCGTGCGCCTTTGGCGATCTCTGCGAACGATTTTGTTAAGTAATACGTCTCATAGGTCATACACTGTATTACAACAGCACCGGTTTCTACGTACGTTCGCATAAATTCCGAATGTAGAAAAATCTGATTTTCTCCTATAAGAACAGCAAAATCAATTGTGCGAACAGCCGAGGAGTCAGGCACGGCACTGTTCAATTCGAGCTCCAACGAATAAGTGATGCCCAACAGATCGCGACCATGATGCGCTAGGTCATATACGGACTTCACCTCCGCTCGTCGTTTCTCATCTGCCCTTTTAAACCACTCGATAACGTGGTTGGTCTTGTTTGAGTAGTGAGGCGAACAGCACAGGTAGTCCCTACTTACATAACGTCCCATCTCTTCAATTCCCGAAGGCGTCCGTTCGCCATAAATATCCAAGAACATATGATCTACAGCCGAAATACCCGTCCAATTATCCACGATGGGATCGCCCGACAGTAGCATTTCAGGAGAAAAACCCAATAGGTCCATTGCATCACAGCAGAGATTCATATTGAGCCGGTCCTGGCCCGACAACATGCGGCTGAGCGTATTGTTTGTAATGCCCAACTCCTTGGCCAATTTCGACTGTGTCCAGCCTCTAATTCCTATGGCTTGAGCCAGGCGACTTCCAATACGCTTTGAATAGACTATGGGGGCGGTCACCAATGCTGAGTTCGTATGCTTACTAATTTCACTAGTCATTACACAACCTCGTTTTGCATGCTCATACACGAAAAATCCACTATGTCATTAATATGCTCGTGCAGAGACTCAAAGATGCAGTCACATTTTATTCATCTTTGAGTGTATACGCCGCTGGAAAGGGGGAATGTATACTCTGATGAAACCACTCTCTGCGTCGTATTCGAACTTGTGCACCCTTGGAGATGCTGAGAAATGCATTCTTCATATATAAATACTCATAGGCCGTACGATGGGCTACGAGTGCACCCGTTTTCGCCTGCAGCTTTTTGCTGTCTGAAATCACAAAGATCGTATCTTTATCCACAAGAACTACATTTTTAATTTGGCGCCTGAACAGCGACCCGAATGAATTCGCGCGGTTCCACTTGCGTTCCAATTCATAAGGAATACCCAACAAATTACGACCGTGTTGCCTCTCATTATAAACCATGCGAGTTTGTGACCGTTCCTCTTCAGAGGCGTGCTCATACCAGTGGTGCGTCTCACTTCCTTCTTCTAAGTAATGGTGTGAACAACACAGGTAATCTTTTGTTAAGTAGTTCGCCATCATCTCTATACCAGAATGCGTATCCTCACCATATATATCAGCCAGCATCTGGTCAATGGCTGCAATACCTGTCCATGCGTGCGCTATCGGATCAGTAGAGAGCAATAGAGCTGGCGAAAAACCTAAAAGAGTCATCGCTTCGCAGCAGTGATTCATATTTAATCGCTCTTGTCCGGCAAGCATTCGACTAAGCGTATTGTCCGTGATCCCTAACTTTTGAGCTAATAGCTTCTGTGTCCATCCGCGTGCCATTAGTGCTTGAGAAAGACGATTCCCAATATGCTGAGAATAATCTGATTGTTTTGTATCCAACGACGATATTAAACGATCCGCTTCTAACACTGAGCTATTTTTTTCACTCATGAAGTACAAATATCCTTACCTGAAGGCCGGTAACTACTTGGTATCTCCATAGCGAGGGATGATAAGAAAGTAAAAGTCGTATCACAAGCTTTCATATTACCGAATGTTGAGTTTAACTTCTAAATACACTTTTCAATGGCCTCGAGAAACCAGAAGCCAACCAGATATTTTCTTTGGTCGCTTCACCTGCACCGCAAAGTGTGGGACGAATGAAGGGATATAGACCATTGACCATTTCTCACATATACGAGATGTCGGCGCTGAATAAAGCTGGCCATTTCTTAAGGCTGGTTGCCGATATCATTGGCCCCTACCTCGCGGTCGGATGGGACTATCCATCTGCTGCTGTCGCCGCTGGAATTGATTGAAAAACTAGCCGCCCTCATCCCACCGCCCCGACTCAATCTGCTGCGTTATCATGGCATCCTGGCGCCCAATGCCCGCGGTCCGTGGGCCAGGTCGTGCCCAGCCCGCCCAGGCCCACGGACCGCCACCTTGCACCTGACGTCTAGCCGGCGCAGGAGCGGCTGGGGCAACAGACGATAGGCGCTACTGTGCGCACCAAAACAATACCCAATACCCATCGCTTTGCTATCATGGTCTTCCTCTTAAACGCGAGCACGCCAAAACACTTAGTGGGCGCAGAAAGTTCTACTGTTTTTTTGAGGACATTAAAGCACGAGTGAGATCAACTCTATGCCAGGCGCGCATACGAGAGTCACTCGACTTAATTAGATATCGCTAAGGAGTGGGGATAACTACTTGTGGGGGATACAGAAATGGGGACGCTCCTGTCCAACAAGATTACTATTATGCATCGATTGTTGTCAACAAAGAAGGGGCACCTCCAAGTGGAGGGGCCCCTTCGCTCCAATACGACCTAAACTATTTGAGCAACAATAGTTTGCGCACCTGGTTAAAATCGCCAGCAGACAGGCGATAGAAATAAACTCCAGCGGCGACCTGCCGATTCATATCATCGCGGCTATTCCACGAGACAAGATAGGAACCCGCTGGTTTTAATCCGCTTACAAGTGTGCGCACTTTCTGCCCTAACACATCGTATATCTCTAGGCTAACCTGAGTATCTAAAGGCAGTTGGTAACTAATTGTCGTCGACGGATTAAACGGATTGGGATAGTTGGGCGCCAGCGAAAATACCTGCGGTATCCAGCGCGTCTCCGCCTGCCCCAAATTCAACACCTGAAGCAAACGACCGCTCCCGTCACGAGCACTAGCCTCCAGCACGCGGAATGTCCCTTTGGCCTCTGGACTCAGAGGCTCAAAGTGCAGTTCGGCCAGCAGACCATCTACCACTGGACGCGATCCCGTGCGACTGCCGAGTATGAGCACCTGCCCATCACTCTCCTTGCTCAGCAACAACGCCGGTGCACCAGATGCGTTGAGCGCACTCTCATTATCGGAGATCCGCGCCAACCGGAAAGCACTCGCATCAAACTCGACCACAGCCCCGTAGCCACTTAGAACCAATTTCTCAGCTTGCAACGATATCTTGATACCCTTTTCCGTTGATACCGCATCCAGAGCTATGCGCCCTTCAACTGTAGAGGCTTCAACAACGACTACGCGCTTGCCAACCGCCTTGCCAAACGAATCGGCAAAGACGAAGAAGTCACCAAAATCGACCGTGCCGCTGCCGTCCAGATCAAAGGCGGCACCCGCTTCGGAAGCCGACTTGCCAAAGGCGTCGGCGAAGAGGAAAAAGTCGCCAAAACCCACCGTGCCATCGCCATCGAGATCCGAGCCCTTGGCATTGGCCGCGGCACCGCCTCCAGAGCCGGAACTACCGCCAGCAGCAACGCGCGCAATCTCACCGGTGGCCATGCGCCCAATGATCAGCATCTCCACATCCTGCTGTGCAGTGCTGACACTCTTCACCGCATAATTGGTCAGCAGCAGATCGGTCTCACTAAAGGCAGCCGTCGTAGCGAAGGTTAAACGCCCAACCAAGCCACTCGAATCCGGCGTCGTCTCCGCTGTCGGGCCGAGGATCGCACTGCCAAAGGTAATCGAGCTAGTCCCCGTAATGGCGGGCAACTGCGGCGCAAAACCACCGGCCGAAGCCAGTAAATTGCTCTCCTCACTCGTCTCGGGTGCATAGTTGACAAAGGTCAACTGCTCCGTATCAAATTCCACCGTAACCGAATAGTTGGACAAGTCGGCAAAGTCGCTGCCCACTTTATCTAGGTTCAGATAGACGTCAACATCGACGACACTACCAGCGGCAATAAAGCCCTTGTGAAACTCTTCTTGATCGCCCGCAGCGCTATTGAAGTCAAAGGAAAAGACTCCCTTCACCTGCTCGGTAAAGACCGGTGGTGCCAGCTTGGCCGAGATGCCCGGCGTCAATACGTCCTTACCCGCTATCGAGTTGAGCGTCACCTCTTCCAAAAAGACCTGAGCCCCCTCAAACTCCTGGCTCACGTCAAAAATAAAGCGCGCCATAAAACCGTCACCATCAGGTGCCGTAGTTTCTTTCGAACCGAGAATCGCCCCACCGTATTCCAGCTCCGGCTCGCGCAGAAGCGGCGACAGAAACAAAGCCAGACCGCCTTCTCGACGCAGAAAGTTGGTGCGACTACCGACCTGATCACTGGCGGAAACGAAGTCGAGGATATCGGCGTCGTAACGCAACTTGGCGGCAAAACCGTTCACGTTCGTTGCCCCGGATATATAGAGGTCCACAACCACCTGCTGCCCGACCTCTACGTTCGACAGCGTCGTTTTACTCTGGTTGCCATCGGCTGTATCCAGATCCAGGTTCATCGTAGCGCTATCGTTGCCACCGGGCGGCACCGTTTTGATGGCAACCCCCGTAGTCGTATCGGTTTCGGTAGCAATAATTGCCGTGACGACAATGTCAATATCCTCTAGCGCATCACCGTCGTCTAATTCCAACACATCGGCCAAACCGTCATCGTCGCCGTCGAATATCGCTTTCAACTCCAGGCCGCTAGCCGTTAGCAATTCGGCAAAGACCTTGTAGTCGCCGGGCAGCACCTCATCCAATGCAAATGCGCCATCCTCCTCGACATCGGCTACGCCCACGAGTGCGAGCTCGTCGCCATCCTCCTCAAAGAGGAACACGCGCGCCTCGTCGATGAAATCGGCTTCGTCATCGCTGAGAATATCGCCCGCATCCGAGCGCGTCTCCAGCGAAATATGACCAGCCACCGAAGCAAAGCCTATATCAGACTCGCCCGTGGTAAAGCCAATATCCAGCGGACGTTCTAGGATCGCACCGTCTTTCGCCTCGGCGCGAAACAATGAGAAGCGATGGAAATGATCCTCGTCAAATACGGCTTCAAACGTCACGCCCTTGCCATCTTCATGTAGTTCGAACGTGCGCAGGAAACGTCCATTCAAGTTGGCTTCGATAGCGACAATACCGCGATCGGAGCGTAGCTCTTTGTTAAAACGCACCTCGATCTGCGCATCGCCAGACTCGACAACGGGCAAACCACCGTCACTGACAAGCTTTTCGCCGCGCACCAATACGTCCGTAACGAGTAAGATCTGATCGCGCGTTTTCGACTCGCCGCGCAGGAAGAGTTCAATGCCCTGTTCCCCAGCAGCCACCGGCTTAGGCTCACCGCCATCACCGTTGAAGAGACCGAAGAGTTCGATGGTATCAAAAACTTCCAATACCTGATCGTTAAAACGACCTTGGCGCGCGATATCAAAATCGCGCAATGGGCGTCGGCGCGGATCGGGTGCCCGGAAACCGCGCGGCACCTCCACACGAGTAAAAGCGGCGATGAGAAAGTCTCCGGCCGGCACATCATCCAATACGAAATCCGCCGTCGTGGTAATCGTCGTGGCGACGATATCCTCCTCGGAGAAACTTTCAAAACCCACTTCGCCTTCATCCAGCAATGCCGCCGGTACGGCGCCAATAAAAATGGGTCCCTCAAAACGCCGCGCTGCTGGCAAATCGGGCAGTACCAGCCTGCCGCTTATCGACAGCAGTTCCGGGAAGACCTCAGCCGTAGTAAAGACCGTTTCCACCGGATGGCTCAGCTCGCCCCCATCTTCATCCTCGGCATTTTCTACGATCACGCGATAAATCGTATCCTCTTCGAGCACGACTTCCAACGTGTAGGCCGAACCGTTATCGCTCTCGTTGAAATCGCCAACTTGTAGTGGAGGCGGCAAAATGAAGATATCTTCCGGGTCCAAAAACGCCGGCTGGTTAAACTCGACGACAATAGCCGTCTCCAACTCTACGCCCGTAGCACGCAGTGCCGGTTCGAGAGTCACAACGTCCAACGCTTCCGGCAGCAGAAGCTCTAACTCCACTTCAACGCGCTCGTCGGCCCCGAGTTCGATGGCATCAGGTTCGCCATCGCCATCTTCGTCATATACGGCCTCAAAGGCAAAGTCTTTACCATTGAGTGGAATACCGGCGACCACATTTTCTTCGATATCTTCAAAATCATCAATCTCGCCATCGCCCACCCCTTCGATAAGCACGGCAAAGGACTCGCCTTCGATAAAGCGAGCGTTATTCGGCAGATCCTCGGGAGGCAAAATGCGTCCGGCAATCGACGAGATAGCGATCTGCTCACCAGTTGAAAAGCGCACCGAGTGGAAACCCGTGGCTTTGCTGATGACGACAAGTTGGTACGAACGATCTTCTTCCAACTCGATCTCGGCCGAAAGCGTGCGTCCATCCGTTCCGATCTGCAGTTCCCCAAAGGAAAGTGGCTCGGGAAAAATCGAGAACTCGAATTCAGGATCAAAGAGCAGTTCAGAGACATTGCCATCAAAACTGACTTCCACTTCGGTGAATAGCGGAATCTCTACATCGCCGTCTTCTGGGAAGGACGAGCGCACACGACGTTTAGCTCCTGGCTGATTGAAGTTATCGTCTTCCGGTGGCGCAAACTCCTCCGGCGCCTTGGCGACGCGAATATCAAATACCACCGGCAGCGTCTCACCCCGATCAAAGCGCGGCGGGCTGGCCGTCAGACGTACGTATTCGACATTCTCAAGCTCATTGACCTCAATATGACGACCGCCTTGACCGGCAATTTTTAGTTCGCTAGCAAAGGCAAAGAACT
>DQLG01000808.1 GCA_015660315.1 Candidatus Latescibacterota bacterium | reverse complement strand
GGGCGAAGAGCCGAGTATGTGCTCCGTGCCCTTTTTGCGCTCGATTAACCTGACCTCTTCACCTCGGCGGACAAAGCGAAAGTGGTGGTCATTGTTTTGTAGCAGTACCAAACCAACGCACTCATTGTCAGCGTCCGGTGTCCATTCGAAAGCGGTGCGCGCGGCGAAGTTGATATGCTGCTGGCGGCGCCCCACAAAGGACGGGTTACACAACTCGCTGAGTCTTTCGGGGCGCAGGTTAAGACGTAGATAACCAGGGCGCTCGCTAAGCGAGTGGAAGCTTTCGCGCGGTGTGCGGATAAAGTTCCAATGATAAGAAAGTTTTTCGCCGTCAAAATGGTCGCAGGCCGACTGCGAAGGCCAGGGGTGTGGTGCGAGGTCGGGGGCGGTCTCTTGAAGCCGGATACGGCCATGCCCGGGGTTTACAACCGGCCAGCCCTCTTCCCAGGCGACAGGCGTCAGAAAGGTTTCGCGGCCAAGATTGTAGTAATAGCCGCCATAGGGTCTGGAGGCCAGTGCGACCATCCACCAATCGCCGGTCGGCGTGTCGACTAGGTCGGCGTGGCCCGGGTTGGTGATCGGCTGGTCGAGACCGAGATGGCGGTGGGTAAGAATGGGGTTTCTGGGGCTGCCCTTGTAGGGACCGCAAATATCGTCAGCGCGGGCTATGGTAACCGCGTGGTCGTGGAAGGTGCCGGCTTCGGAGAGCAGCAGATAGTAGTTACCATCTACTTTGTAGATGTGCGGCGCTTCCGGCGCGGAGGCTTCTTTCAGCGCACCATTCCACAGCAAGAAACGCTCGCCCATCAACTCCAGCGTATCCAAGTCTAATTCTTGTAGCCAGATATCGCGATAACCTGGATAAGGTTCGTCGGCTATGCGCGCGTTGGCCATATACCAGGCGCGACCGTCGTCGTCAAAGAATAGGCTAGGGTCGATTATGCCGGATTGGTCTGTGAGAGTGACCGGTTCGGACCAGTCGCCTTCTGGGTCGTCAGTGGTGACGATTATATTGTCGTCGTGCACGCCGCCGTCGGCTAAAGGGCGACGCACGGTGACGACCATGTAGAACCGGCCTTCGTGATGGCGGATGGTGGGTGCGTAGATGCCCTGCGAGGGCAACACGCCGTCGAGGTTTAGTTGGGAAGGGCGGTCGAGGATATGGCCTAGCGAGCGCCAATGTAGCAAGTCACGGCTGTGGAAGAGTGGCACACCGGGAAAGTATTCGAAGGTGGAGGTGATCAAATAATAGTCCTCCCCGGCGCGACAAATCGAAGGATCCGGCATGAAGCCAGGGAGAATCGGATTTTGGAAAGTGCGCGTCATCATGTGGGGCCTATCTGTACTAAACTTAGTTACTTCGTCGGGTCTATAGGATGGCTATTATACTAAAGTGTCTTGCCGTGGGCGCAATGCAAATCGGCCACCCCGTTCGCTGCGGATGTTGCAAGGCAGTTGAGCGCGGAACTGGCAGGCGCTGCGGCCATATCACTTGGTTTGGCTCGGATGTTTATGCGTCAGGTGGAGTTTGTGGTGGCAGTGGTTGCACGACTTTGCGGCGCTCAGGGGTGAGCCGTGCGATGAGTTGGGGCGAGGGCAGATAGCCGTAGCAGTCGTTGCCTCAATGTGGCCCGTAGCGGATGATTAGCACCCGGCGTTCGCCGGGCCTTATCCGCCGAGCCGTGCGCCATGCAGTCGACAAAGAAGGCGGCGTCACCGGCTTTGAGCGGAACTTCGATGGCAGCGGGCACTTTGTCTAGCGATTCGGCCCCTTCGTTGAATACCGGATGTAGCAGGTTGGACTTGTGAGTGCCGGGGATAACCATCCAAAGCTATTGCTCAACTTCGTTTTACCGATTTCCGGCTGGGCGTGAGCCCTTGCTCACGAACCCCCACAAGCATCTGGCGACGGACGGCTCTAACTGTCACGAAGTAAACCGGAATTCTTCTCCCCTTGCCACCATTGCATTCGTCAAGGTTGCCAGAACCTGCTACAAAGTGACAGTTTTCACCGAAGCAGCGCAGAAAAAAGCAGAAGCCCCCAACCAACTCTCGTTGACTGGGGGCTTCTATCGAGCAGTATCAACCTAGTCACTTAGCCTACAGCGCAGGACAACTCATATCCCCAACAGTGCAGTCTAAAAAAGATCGCTCCTGTGGCTAAATGACATCTTGTACAGGACTTGCTTATAGCCTACTGCGGTCCTTGGTTGTCCCGGTCTTGGTGAGCCTGTTGGGCAGTAGCTTCGGCGTCTTGGTGCGCAGCATTAGCTGCAGCGTCCGCAGCGGCAATGGCGGCTTCATGGGCCTGTTCGGCAGCCTCAAACGCAGCATCGCGGGTCATGTCAGCTGCCTGATGTGCAGCTTCTGCAATCTCCTGCGCTGCGTCATGGGCAGCCATCTCAGCTTCGTTTATCGCGTCATGGGCAGCCATCTCAGCTTCCATGTGCTCTGCCGCCTCTTCGAGCGCATTCTCTACAATTTCCTGGACAGCATTCTCTACAATTTCCTGGACAACAGCAGCATCGACTTCCCCGGCTTCAGCCATTTCCTGAATTGCAGCCTGAGCCTCCTCAGACAACCCCATCAGCGGCGGGTTATGGCTATCGGCAAAAGCTGTGGTACCGCCCATAGCCAAAGCTAAGGCAGCCAAATACACGATATTTTTCATTTCAACTCTCCTCTGAAATTTTTTACTGCGTTAACTACTATGACTTACACCACTAAAACTAACATATCCAACATGAGACAGTCGTGATTCAGATCACACTAACGAAATAGTATTTGAATAGTTCCACTGAGAAGATGAAGTTTTCAACGCTGTAGACCTCGTGGTACAATCGTTGTGGCCGTGCCGGTTAATTACACCTCACCGACTTATCTTAATATAGACAAAATGATCTTTATTGCAATTTATTATCTATATTGCGATAAACTATTTTCGTCATAAGATGTTATTCTGCAAAGTAAAAAAGTCAAGAGAGAAAAAAATAACCATAAACGAGCATTCGCGAAGACCACGGGCGGCGTTACTGGCCCGCGTCTTCGCCCTGCGGGCGCCTGCGCCTTACTC
>DQLG01000216.1 GCA_015660315.1 Candidatus Latescibacterota bacterium | reverse complement strand
TTGGCGGGTGCTCTCCGAGTTTTCAGCCGATGTGCAGCGAGCAGAGGTCTGTGCCTTGGCGTTGGCCGACTATGCGACACGGATGGCGGGAAGAGCAGTTTTTATGTCGATCGGTGCCAATGATCACCGTGTTGGCACAAAGGACTGCATGGCATTGCGGGACGCGTTGGCGGAGGCCGGCGCGGAGGTCGAATTTGTGCTCACGGACGATGCGGGGCATACCATGGGCATAGAAGGATACAAAAGCGGTGTCGACTTTTTACTCGCCCAATTCGCCGACAGGTAGACGGTCCGTGGCTTGGCCCGAAGGCGGGTGACATTATTTCCCATTGCACATAGTTTTCTTCGCATCGCCTTTGGTCGATAGCCCGCTGCGTTATTTTAACGCCGGACCGGGGGTCAACTGCGCCTCAATCGGCTCTGCATTCCCACGATATTCTATCTTAAGCGACTGCAGCAGGCGCCGCGTTTTTTCAGCGGCCGCTAGGGCATCGCCATTATTCTTTTCCAGCGCAGCGACCGTGGCCTGCGTCCGTTGGGGCAAGGCGGCGAAGTCGGGATAATACCACATCGTCAGCACGGTCCGGCGTTGGTCCGAGCGATTGCCGTGGGAGGCGTGCAATAGGCTGCCATAGCCGATGACCAGATCGCCGGCTTTGACCGGCACGTCGATTTCTTCGTCGACTTTGCAGAAACCCGGATCGGTGGGGTCGGCGTAGGTAGTGAGCGATTCGGTATGCCGGGGGGAAATCAGATCGTGCAGAGCATGGCGTGTGAGGTGTGACCCTGGGATGACGCGCAAGCAGCCGTTTTCAGGCGTCGTGTCGCTCAGGTAATACATCAGAAAAACCTGGATCGGTTGCGGTGTGTAGCTGACCGGATCGTCCCAGAAGCGGCCGTCTTCGTGCCAAAAGAGCGGCGGGCTGTGTGGGGGTTTGCTGATGACGCGCCCATGGCCGAATTTCGGTTCGGTGAATCCGAGTTGGGCCAGTGCGTCAAGCGCTTTGCGGTGGGCGATAAGCTCGCCCATTAGCAAATTTTCGTAGGCCATGGCCCAGTCGATCAGCACCATGCTGCCGGTGGTGCGGTGGCGCTCGAAATGCTCGGCATCCTGTTCGGCGAGCAAAGTGTCGCTGAACAGGTTTAGGCAGTCGACTGTAGCGGCGTCAAGAATGTTCTCGCATACCAAGAGCCCGTCGCGTTCGAATTGCGCGCGTTGTGTATTGTCGTTCATGGCGATAGATCCTTCTTTGGGATTAGGTCCTTTGCACGGACAATTCTGGCTAGGTTGCAAGGCGAAAATATGTTATTTTGCTCGAAGCAGAGCAAGGGGCCTTGGGACCTGGTTGGGCTGAGGCGCGTTTGCCGCGGATCGGTGGGTTACGCACCTTTGCTGCCATATTGCAGCCTGTTTGCCATCGGGCGGTCATCCCGTCAAACCGAGCCGCTCGTCGGCTCATAAGTCAGCCTATCTTATTACATTGGAGAGATGTCCATGTCGATTGAAGTGGCTACTATACAGGATGTACGCAAGGCCGAGGGGGTGATTCGTCAGCATCTATCGCCGGCCCCGCTGATTCGCTCGTATGCGCTGGAAAAGGAACTGGGGTTAGAAGCAGAACGGCGAGTGTGGTTAAAGGACTACGGCTGGACACCGGTAGGCTCGTTCAAGCTGCTCGGCGCCCTGAATTGGATGGCGAATAACCTGGAGCGCATCGGCGACCGGCCGGTGGCGGCGCATTCGTCGGGCAATTTTGCTTCGGGCATTTCCTACGCGGGGATGCGCTACGGCAAGCGGGTGGTGATCGTGATGCCGGAGAGCGCGCCGAAAGTTAAATTTGCATTGACGCGTTCTTTTGGTGCCGAGATCCTGACCTACGATATTGCTACGGACCACCAGACGGGCCAGCGCGATAAGCTGACCCGCCGCATCGCCGAGGAAGAAGGGGCGGTGCAGGCTTCGCCCTACGACGACCCACATGTAATTGCCGGCAATGGCGTCGGTGGCCTGGAAATCGTCGACGAACTGCGGCGGCAGGAACGCGATGTCTCGCATTTTCTTTGTCAGGTCAGTGGTGGCGGGTTAATGGCGGGGCACGCGCTGGCGATAGCCGATGGTTTCGCGGGTGCGCAGATTGTCGGAATTGAGCCGGAGGGCGCGGCAGACTTTTGCCAGTCGCTTGTCGCTGGCGAGCGGGTGCGTATCGAGCGGCCGACGAGCATTTGCGACGGTTTGTGCTCCTACGACGTCGGCGAGCACAATTGGCCTATATTGCAGGCGCATGTCGCCAAGGCGGTGTCGGTGCCCGACCTGGACACGCAACAGGCGATGCGGTGGATCTATCGCACGCACGGCTTGCGCGTCGAGCCGTCGGGGGCGATCGCGGTCGCCGCCGCACTGACCGGTAAGGTGGCCTTAGAAGGTGAGGGCGATGTGGTAATCGTCGTCAGTGGGCGCAATGTCGACGAGGCGCGTTTCACCGAATGGATCGCGGCGGATTAACGGCTGAAGGGCTGTTCCTCCCCGGTGTAGATCCCGTCGAGCGTCCAATAATTGTCCGGGTCTGGGCGGGTGGTGATCCACTTGCCGTTGGTGAAATCGGGGAAGGGCACCGGTTGGCTGCCACAGGCGATCGAGTCTTCCGATAGCGCGGTAATGGCCATCCAGGCGACCGAGTCGTAGACGTCGATCGGTGTCTGGCGGCCCTACTTGATGGCATCGACAAAGGATCGCTGCACCAAATAGTCCATGCCGCCGTGCCCTCCCTGCACGCCGTCGGCGACGAAGTCCTTCCATACCGGATGATCGTAATCCCTCAGATAATCGCCCATGTCGGCCCATTCCTCGCCGGGGAAGTCGTCGAAGTGCACGGCGTTTTTGTCTTCCATCCACAGACCGCGCGTGCCCTGTACGCGCTGCCCGCGCGAATAGGGTCTGGGCAATGAGCAATCGTGCGTCAGCAACACGGTCTCGCCATGCGCGCATTTGACCATCGTGGTGGTGATATCGCCTTGCGCGAAGTCGGTGGCGAACTCGCTGTGGTCCGGGCCGAGATTGTTGACGGCGTAGTCGTGTAAGCCACGCGCTTTACTGCTCATCGAAACGAGCGAGATAAAGCGATTGCCCTTGTTGATATCGAGCATTGTAGCGATGGGTCCGACGCCGTGCGTCGGGTAGAGGTCGGCGTTGCGGTGTACGAAGTTGTCGCGGCGGTAGTGGCGGTTTTCGTTGCCGCGGGTGATCTCGGAACGCAGGTCGTGTTCGTAGCCGCATTGGCAGTGAATCAATTCGCCAAATAGACCCTGCTTGACCATATTGAGTACCGCCATTTCCTCGCGGCCGAAACAACAGTTTTCCAAGAGCATAAAGGGCACGCCGGTCTCTTCGCTGACGCGGACCAGTTCCCAGCACTCCTGTATCGATGAGGCGCCGCCGACCTCGGACCCGGCGTATACGCCCGCGCGCATCGCGGCAATGGCGATCTCGACGTGGGTGGTCCAGCTGGAGGCGATCACGACTCCGTTGAGGTCGCCGCGATCGAGCATCTGGCGATAGTCGTTGTAGCCTTCGGGGCGATAGCCTTTTAGCTCTTCGATGCGATTTATTTTTTTCTCGACGCGGTCCTGGTAGACATCGCAGACGGCCGGGATCTCGACGTCGGGCATTTTGACGACTAGGTCGGCTAGTCCTGACCCGCGACCGCCCAAGCCGATGAAACCGATTTTAACAGTATGCAAAAATCTCTCCATAAAAGTTAGTGCAGTGCGCAGTGTGCTTTTGTTGTGTGGCTAGTGCAAGCGTATGCAAGATAGCTACTGCGGCGGTGGGGGTAAATGGGGAGTGTGGGATGGATTTGTTTGTGGGCTTTGATTGCGTGTATCTTAGGCGGCGTTATCTGCTAGGGATTTGTATTTGGGGATTAAGTATTGTCCGTTAAGGTTGGGTGGGGGAGGTCCGGTCGCGGGCTACGTCTCCGGGGGTTTTTAGACCCTCGGGGCGCCTTCGCGCCCACTCACCACCGCCCTGC
>DQLG01000044.1 GCA_015660315.1 Candidatus Latescibacterota bacterium | reverse complement strand
GCAATGCGTCAACCTGTGGAAGTCGCACCCCGCCATAAAAGCACTGGTCCTCGACGCCCGCCTCGGCCAGATGGCCGCACAAATCTCCGGCGCATCCGGCATCCGGCTTTTCCACGACCACGCTCTAATCAAATCCCCCTGGGCCAATCCAACCAACTTCCACATTGACAACCCCATGGACCCGTACCATTCCACACAGGCCACCATGTTATGGATCGCACTCGACGACGCCACCCTGCAAAACGGCTGCCTCTACTTTCTGCCCGGCTCGCACAAAACCAGCCGCTACGACACCACCGGCGACCTCGGCCAGGCCGGTATCGGCAACCTAATCGCGGACTATCCCGAATGGGCATCGATCGAACCGCGACCCGTTGAGGTCAAAGCCGGAGCCGGCATCTTTATCAGCGGCATGGTCGCGCATGCCGCCGGACCCAATATGACCCTAAATTCACGCCGCGCCTTCGCTATGCTCTTTATGCCGGAGGACGCGACCTTCAACGGCCACCAAAGCGTCTTGCCCGACGAGATCTTTCACCGCCTGAAGATCGGCGACGCGATCAACGACGACGAACACCTGCCTCTACTCTATTCGCAGGACACTACACCATGAGCCATCTCCTGCTCAACACCGAGCGCACTACGCTCTTTACTATGGGCCACACCGCAGCGATATTGCTCTCGGATAACAGCCTGGAGCGCGCGCCCTGTCGCGAAGACCTCGACGAGCGCTACCCTTCAATGAATAAATTTTACACCACCTGGCAGGAGACACAAACACATTGACAACAACTTTTGATTTTACCGGTAAAAAAGCGGTAGCCACCGGCGCCGGCGGCGCCATCGGCGGCGAGATCGCCCGTGGCCTGGCGCAAGCCGGCGCACAGGTTGCCATCTGGGACATCTCACTCGACGCGGCTCGCACCAAAGCCGATGAGATAAACCAAGACCACCCCGATAAAGCGATACCCGTCGAGTGCAACGCCATCGACAAGCCCAGTGTCGAAAAGGCGCTCGCAGAGACCCTAGAACACTTTGACACCGTCGACCTCTTGCTCAACGGCGCCGGTGGCAGCCACCCGTCGACCACTACCACCCCCGAGCTCGAATTCTTCGACATAGCCCCAGAAGCAGTGCAAAAGGTCATGGACCTCAACTACCTCAGTGCCGTAATCCCCTCGCAGGCGGTGGGCCGTGTCTTCGCGGAAAAAGGCGAGGGCGCCGTCGTTAATATCACCTCGATTGGTGGCGGACTGCCCTTATCGCGCGCGCTGGCCTACTCCAATGGCAAATCCGCCGCCGACAGCTTCACCCGCTGGCTCGCCGTGCATATGGCTTCGACCTACGCACCCAAGATCCGCGTCAACGCCATCGCACCTGGTTTTATGATCACCACACAAAACCGCTTCCTGCTCACCGACGAGAAAAGCGGCGAGCTGACCGAGCGCGGCGAAACGGTTATTGGCCAAGTGCCGATGGCCCGTTTCGGCGACCCGCCTGAAGTCGTCGGTTGCACGCTGTGGCTCTTTTCCGAACAGGCAAGTTTTGTCACTGGGGCGATTGTGCCAATTGATGGTGGGTTTTCGGCGTTTTGCGGAGTCTAAAAAAACAGGCTACCACCCCGGCACCGCCTGAACGCCCGCGCCGGCCGATGCGGTGTCCCTCGGCGCGCACTCCGGCCGCTTTCGCCATCGCCGCCGCGGGCTCGATCTGCATACTATCCACCACGCTCGCGCGCACCGCGCCGACCTCATCGGCCGGAATTACGCCTTTGATAACCCACCGCATCCAGGTCGTTGAGAATCTCATCAGCTTGCATTAGCCGTAAGCCCCCTTCTTGTGCCGTCCCAGAAACCGCTGTAACCGTTCATCCGCGCCCTCCCACACGTGCTCGGGCATGCGATAGTCGATAAAGGGGTACAGCTTCTGCGAGACGAAGCGCTTGCTATAAGTCACCCCAGCCAAATAGCGCACCCGATCGGAAACATTCGGCGCACCCCGATGCCAAACCTGGTTATTAAATAGATACGCATCACCCGCCTTCGCCAAAATCGACACCGGCCCTCGCTCGTCGAAGTTCGGGTTATAAGAGTCGTTGGGCCGCCGCCCAGCATAGTGGCTTCCCGGCACCACCTCGGTCGGCCCGTATTTAACTTCGTCGACATCGGTCAGGGGCGTAAACACCTGTAGCACCATACAGGGCATGGTCATGCGCGGGTCGTGTCGCTCGAACTCGTCGTTGAGCGGAAAATGCACCAGGTCATCTAAATGCCAACCACCGCTCTTGCCCGATTCGACGGGTTCGGCAGGTTCGGTGCGCAACGCGTTTTGCGCCAGCATATGGCAATCTTCACCCAGCACCGCCTCGGCCAAGCTGGCGAAGGGCTCGCGCACGATCAGGTCGCGAAAGGCCGTGGAATATTCGAACATCCGCATCATGCTGATGCCTTGAATCTGGTCTCCCACCTCGTCGTGCATCGCCGAGTCCGCCCACTTGCGCTGCATCGCATCGCGTAGCGCTTCGACCTCATCGGGTTTGAGTGTCGGGCCTAAGTGGGCAAAACCCTCGCGGTTCAATCCATCGATAATCTCGGCGGTACGCTCGGGCGAGTAGGGCTCGCCTTTTAGGATCGGACTGGACATTGACCGAGTCTCCCTTCTTATTTGTTTCCTGAAGCATACGAAAACATAGATCAGAGCAAAAGAAGGATAATCGATGCCATCAATACCCCCCCCACCCAAAGTCTTCGACGGTAGCAACCTACTCTTCGACAATCCACGGCCTCCTATTGTCATCGACTTCTCCCCCGATTAGCGGCCAGCCCCCTTCGCGCTCGGCGTCATGATCGCCGCCGACATCGTCTGGTAAGACGCAACCCCGACATCATCGAGCTAGCCGCCGGCATGCCCGATTTCGACTAGTATCTAGCCTGGAGCGAGTTGCGCTGCATAATAGAATTAGAGACCTTGCTTGCGCTATATGTCCGCGACAATATCGACGAGATCGACGCGCGCACACCGCTTATAGATATCATCTAACAACGCTGCCACTGAGGAGTTTGTCTACTTGAGCGAAGACCATACACCCGACTGGCGCACACAAGGCGTCCGCATCGTCCCCGGCGACCAACTTGACACCAACACCCCGCAGACACCGGGCATGCTGCGCGCCGCCGCGATCAACCAGGCCATGGTCGGCGCGCAAAAGATCTGGGCCGGCACCGTCGCCATCGAACCAAAAGCCAAAACCGGCACCCACCATCACGGCGCTTTAGAAAGCGTGATCTACATCGTTAGCGGCCGCGCGCGCATGCGCTGGGGCGAACAGCTCGAATTTATCGCCGAAGCAGGTCCCGGGGACTTTATCTTCGTACCGCCTTTCGTGCCGCACCAGGAAATCAACGCCAGCGACGAAGAGCCGCTCTCCTGCGTGCTGGTGCGCTCCGATCAAGAACCGGTGGTCGTCAACCTCGACATCGACCCGGCCGAAAAACCCGAAGCCGTACACTGGATCGGCCCCAACCACCCCGATCCCATCGAATAACATGGCCCACGATATACGCTAGTCAACGATGACACGCCACCAGAGCGAGGGCCTTATGATCCACGGTACCCACAACGCACTTGACGACCCACGTAACGAAGACGTGCTCGTCTATATCAACGGCGAATTACTGCCGCGCCAAGACGCCAAGATCTCTGTCTTCGACAGCGGCTACCTGGTCGGCGACGGCGTCTGGGAGGGGCTCCGCCTGCACGACGGCGTGTTGGTCTTCCTCAACGAACACCTCGATCGCCTCTACCAAGGCGCCGCGACCATCGGCATGGATATTGGCATGAGCCGCCAAGAACTAGCCGCCGAGCTACACCAGACGCTCGACGCCAACGAAATGCACGACGGCGTGCACGTGCGCCTGATGCTGACGCGCGGCATCAAGAAGACGCCTTCGCAGGACCCGCGCCTGACCATTAGCGGCCCCAACCTCGTGATCATTGCCGAGCACAAGCAGGCCGACCCCAAAAGCCGGGAACGCGGCATCACGCTCTTTACCAGCAGCATCCGCCGCGGCTCGCCCGACTATCTAGACCCGCGTCTCAACTGCCACTCCAAACTGCACGAGGTTCAAGCCCTGATCCAAGCGCTGCAGGCCGGCGCCGACGAGGCTCTAATGCTCGATATCCACGGCTTCGTCGCCACCTGCAACGCCACAAATTTTTTCATGGTCAAAAACAATGAAGCCTGGACCTCGACCGGCCGGTACTGCATGAACGGCATCACCCGCGGAAAAATCATCGCCGCCTGCCACAAACACGGCATCCCCTGCGCGGAAAAAAATTTCTCCCTCTTCGACGTCTACGGCGCCGACGAGGCCTTTGTCACCGGCACCTTCGGCGGACTGACTCCGGTCACCGCCATCGACGGGCGCGACATCGGCCCCTATGGTCCCATGACACAAAAATTACAAGCGTACTACGACGAGGCTGTACACCGGGCCGTCAACGCCGCAAGGCCAAGCCGATGATCCGCATAAACCTATGGAGCGGCCCACGCAATATCTCGACGGCGCTGATGTACTCCTTCGCCCAACGCGCGGACACCCGCGTCCACGACGAACCGCTCTACGCGCACTATCTGACCCACACCAACGCCCGCGACTACCACCCCGGCGCTCAAGAGATCATCGCCGCGCAGGAAAACGACGGCGAAAAAGTGGTGCGCGACCTGCTGCTCGGCCCCTGCGATAAGCCCGTCGCGTTCTTCAAACAGATGACGCACCACCTCGTCGAGCTCGATTGGGCTTTTATGCGCGAGATGGTCAATGTCATTCTTACCCGCGCCCCACGCGACATGCTGCCCTCCTACGCACAGCAAATCGCCACGCCTTCTTTGCACGACGTCGGTTACGCGCAGCATATTGAACTGCTCCAGTACCTACGCGACTTAGGCCAAGAGCCGGTCGTGCTCGATGCGCACCAGACCTTGCTCAACCCGCGCGGCGTGCTCACAACATTCTGCGACCGCACCGGCCTGGCCTTCGACGAACACATGCTGCATTGGACCGCGGGGACACGCCCCGAAGACGGCCTCTGGGCACCGCATTGGTATGACAATGTGCATCGTTCGACCGGTTTCCAGCCCTACCGGACAAAGGAAGATCCCTTCCCGAGCAAGCTGAAACCGCTGCTCGCCGAGTGCCAACCCTTTTACGAACACCTCTTACAATTAGCCGTCCACTGAACCCAGGAGAACCTCTTTTTGTTACCCGATATAGAAATCGCTCGCCAAACCGACCTGCTGCCCATCGACGAGGTCGCCACCAAGCTCGGCATCGACAACGAGCACCTCGAACACTACGGCCGCACCAAAGCCAAAATCTCGCAGGATTACTGCCAGAGCCTCGCAGGCAACGACACCGGCAAGCTTATCCTCGTCTCCGCGATCAACCCGACCCCGGCCGGAGAGGGCAAGACCACCACCACTATCGGCCTGGGCGACGCGCTCAATCGCATCGGCAAACGCACCACCGTATGCCTCCGCGAACCCTCCTTGGGCCCCTGCTTCGGCATGAAGGGCGGCGGCGCCGGCGGCGGCCACGCGCAAATCGCGCCGATGGAAGATATCAACCTGCATTTCACCGGCGATATCCACGCCGTCTCCACCGCCCACAATCTGCTCGCAGCCGCACTTGACAACTATATCCACCACGGCAACGCCCGCGGCATTGACCCTCGCCGAATCACTTGGAACCGGGTTATTGATATGAATGACCGGGCATTGCGCGGCATCGTCGTTGGCCTCGGCGGCACCGCCAACTCGTTGCCGCGCGAATCGGGCTTCGACATCGCCGTCGCCTCCGAGGTCATGGCCATCCTCTGCCTCTCCGAATCGCTAAGTGAGCTCAAAGAACGCCTTGGCAAAATAGTCGTCGCCCAGACCCGCTCCCGCGAGACCGTGCGCGCCGCAGACCTCAACGTGCACGGCGCGATGGCCGTATTGCTCAAAGACGCCTGCAAGCCCAACCTGGTGCAGACCCTGGAAGGCAACCCGGCTCTGGTGCACGGCGGCCCCTTCGCCAATATCGCGCACGGCTGCAACTCGATCACCGCCACCCGGTTGGCGATGCGACTCTCCGAATACACCGTCACCGAGGCCGGTTTCGGCGCCGACCTCGGCGTGGAGAAGTTCTGCAATATCAAGTGCCGACAGACCGGGCTCGACCCCGACTTGGTCGTATTGGTCGCGACCGTGCGCGCGCTAAAATACCACGGCGGCACCTCGCTGAAAAAAATCGCCGGACCCGATGTCACAGCCGTCGAAAAGGGCATCGAAAATCTCAAGAAGCACATCGAAAACATTCGCCGTTTCGGCCTGCCCGCCGTCGTCGCGGTCAACACCTTCGCCAGCGACACCGAGTCCGAGATCGAATGCATCCGCGACAAATGCGCCGACCTCGGCGTCGAGATCGTGCCGGCCAGCCATCATGCGCACGGCGGCGCCGGTGCCGAAGATTTGGCCCGCACCGTGGTAAGTGTCACCGAAAACACGCAGAGCGTTTTCAAACCGCTCTATCCCGACGATATGAAACTGTGGGACAAGGTCCGCACGGTCGCACAGGAGATCTACGGCGCCGACGATATCATAGGCGACAAGCTGCTGCGCGGTAAGTTCAGACGGCTCGAAGAAGAAGGCTACGGGCACTTGCCCGTATGCATGGCCAAAACTCAGTACTCACTTTCGACCGACCCAAGCCTCAAAGGCCGGCCGCGCGGTTTCGATGTACCGGTCCGCGATGTAAAGGTTTCGGCTGGGGCGGGCTTCGTGGTCGTATCGACCGGAGATATCATGACCATGCCAGGATTGCCCAAAACCCCTTCCGCCGAGTCGATCGACTTCGACGATCAAGGGCAAATCACCGGGCTGTTTTAAGACGATCTATGGCCATGAAAAAAACACCGCCACTCCCATCGTGCTAGCGATCGGCATCGCTCCCTGCTGGGCACTAGCCGACGCAAAACGCTAGGTGTGCGAGATAAACCACCCGGCTAGTACGACTACTTCAAGGGCATCGCTAGCCACTTGCGCGGCCTGGACGGACCGACTCGGCAAAAAAAAATGGTCAGGGATTCTTCCCGGTGCCTGCCAACCATATCAACGAGATCGGCTGGTGGCAACGAAAAACATGGCAACAAATTGGCGATTTTGAACAGACCATCAAAGACGCCTATCTCAAAATGGCACAGGACGCCGAATAACAGGTCACTTGAGCAACTACTTATCCGATACTTATGTGTGATTCATTTACCAAAGGAGATTCTATGGCCATTCTCGACACCAGCACCCAGGTTTCAACAATCATCGGCGGAGACGGCAACGGCCTCGACCATCCCGAGTGCATCGCTTGGGGCTGCGACGGTTATGCCTACGCCGGCGGCGAAGCCGGCCAGATCTACCGCATCGACCTGGAAAAACGCAGCTTCGAAGAAATCGCCAATATCGGCGGCGGCTTCGTCGGCGGCATCTGCCAAGACGCCCAGCACCGCCTCTATGTCTGCTCCGGCGACGTCAAACGGGTAGACCCCGACGGCACAGTCAGCGTCTATTGCGACCACGCCGGTGACACGCCGATCAAGGTCGCCAACTACCCGGTCTTTGACGCGGCAGGGAATCTCTACGTGTCCGATTCGGGTGGTTGGCTCGAAAATAGCGGCTGGATCTGCAAGATCGCCCCTGGCGGCGAAGGCGAGGTCTGGAGCCGCGACCTGTCCGAGTTTCCCAATGGCACGGCGATGGACGCCGGCGGCGAATATCTCTATGTCGCCATGAGCACCGATCCCGGCATCGCCCGCATCAAGATCAACGAGGACGGTTCGGCCGGCGCCGCCGAGATGCTCGTCGCCCTGCCCGAGACCGTACCCGACGGTTTGGCCTTTGATACCGAAGGCACCGTCTACTGCTCCTGCTACCGCCCCGACCGCATCTACCAATATACCGCTGACGGTCAACTCGACATTTTAGCCGACGATTACGCCGGGACCGCGATCGCCGCGCCGACCAATATCGCCTTCTGCGGTCCAGCGCGCGATTTATTTCTCAGCGCCAATTTGGGACGGTGGCATATTTCTAAATACGATTTGGGAAAGATTGGAGTAGCGTTGAACTATCCTGAGATTTCTTAGGGAAGCGCGGAGGACGGCACTGGGGAAGCTAAAATAGAGGGGAATGGAAAATAAGCGATGAGGACAGTCTTCAATGACTTATTTATGTTAACGAGCCGATTCATTCACACATGCCAAATCTCGTTTCAGAGCGCATTGAAGTGCGGTGGTTGCGCTCTGAGGACCTCAAGGAGCTTCATCGCATGCTCGATATTGAGCTGGCATGGGGTGAAGCTCTTGATCAGCAGAAATCTATAGTGGAATTTCACCTCGAACAGACGAGCTCGAAAAATCCCCCATTCAGTTACCGCTAATCGTCTTAAGAGATTAGCGGTTGTCAATAGGAATGGCGGGATTGTTCACGCA
Source organism: Candidatus Latescibacterota bacterium (assembly GCA_015660315.1). Classification (GTDB taxonomy): domain Bacteria; phylum Latescibacterota; class UBA2968; order UBA8231; family UBA8231. Next base: position 15,386 of record DQLG01000044.1, on the reverse strand, counting down.
CTACTTGAGCCCGAAACAGAGGAGAATTTTTGCGGAAGCCAAGCCAGGAAACGCGCCGGAATAAACCCCGGCCCTAACGCCTACCCAGGTGTGCTTGGCATACCACCTAATAGTTCGACTTAGATCATTGCCCGAACCCCTCACTCTACAGCTTCTCCCTCAACCTTGCCCTGCGGTCTCTCGCTCCCAAGTGGACTAAGTCGTGGGAGCCCCCTCGCACTACTGGGCAATCACCACCTGCGCCGGATTAATCGCCTGATACTTCCCCTTATTCGCTGTAATCTCAAAGGCCTCCGGCACCTTATCGATGCCCTCCAGTACATGGGTTATCGTCGGCTTCATGCTAATGCGGCCCGTCGCCACCAACTGCACCGTGAATTCAAGATGGGCCTGTGAACTGATATCGGGAAAGATATAGCGCAGACTGCGCTCCCTAAAAAAATCCACATCTAACTCCAGCGGCGTCCCAAACCACGAAACGCCGACTAGCTTGCCGCCCGAACGCACCGCGTGCATCGCCTGCTTCAGCGCCTTGTCACCAGCAAGGCCCTGCTTAACACTACCGCCCGCGCACTCAAACACCACGTCGGCACCCTCACCGTCGGTCAAGTCGCGGATCACCTCTATCGGATCGTCGTTCTTGGCGTTGATCGCGTAGTCGGCACCCAACTGCAACGACAGTTTACACGCCTCGTCGCGCACATCTACTGTAATTAATCGACCGGCACCGCAGGCGCGCGCGGCCTGCATGCTCTCGATGCCCATACTGCCTTGGCCGAACACCGCCACCGACTCGCCCGGGCGAATCTGGGCTGTCTCGACCCCGGCGATACTATCGCTCAACGACTGCAAGGTCGCTGCCTCGCTGTCGGAGATGCGGTCGTCGACCTTGACCAGTGAGATCGCCGGCAGCAAGGCCCGCTCGGCGAAACAGCCGGGCAACTGAAAACCGATGATCGGCCCGCGCCGACAGTCGTTGCCGCGTTCCGAATTGCACATCGAGCAATCGCCGCAGGGCAGTTTGGCCCGGGCCGCCACCCGGTCGCCGGGCGCGTAGCCGGTGACCGCAGAGCCGACTTCGAGGATGCGCGCACAAAATTCGTGCCCAAATAGCTGGATCGGCGCGTCGGTCTCTAGCCGACTCTTGATATTTTCGTAAGCCAGCGTCGGGATACCGAAAGCCAGTTGCGCTTCAGTGACGCTAGGCTGGACCACCATGGGTTCAACCAGTACATGGTCGGGCGGGCAGGGGCCGAGTTCGATATCGTCAAGGCGCATATCGCCGAATGCATAGAAACGCCAGGCTTTCATAGGATTTTCCTCCGGTTAAGCCGGCTACAAAGCTATGCGATCTGCAGGTCCAAAACAAGACCTTGCTCACTTTCGTCAGGGCCGTATACATTAGTTAAGCCATACTACAGGAGAAATAAGCGTTGCCGCAAGAGGACGATATAAACTGCGTTGCGCTACGCGTGGAGGAGATATGCTAAATACCGACCCGGCCCACTACGACAAAGTCGGCTACTGTTTCTTTCCCGAGATACTCGAGCAAGCAGAAACCACTGCCCTAAGGCACTTGCTCGACGAGGCGCTTAGCGATAGCACTGACAACCTCGACCGCCCGGGCTATGTCGGCGAGCCGCATTCCCACAACTTGCACTGGCTCGAAATCTGCCGCCACCCGCGCATCCTCGACGCGGTCGAAGCGATCCTAGGCCCGAACCTGATCTTGGTCTATTCCAGCGTCTTTATCAAGCGGCCGCACGACCCCACGCAAGTTGCTTGGCACCAGGACAACACCTACTGGCCCAGCGTGCACGGCACCGATGTCGCGACGCTGTGGCTCGCGGTCGACGACGCCGACGCGGAAAACGCCGCCATGCAAATTATCCCCGCTTCACAAAGCGGCCACACGGAGATGGAAATGATTCCCTCCGGAGATCATCAGGCCCTCCACAGCAAAGTCGCGGTCACCCCCGAACAAGAAGCGAGCGCGATAAGCCTCGCGATGCGCGCCGGCAGCCTATCCATCCACGATTCCTACATCCTGCACAGCAGCGCCGCCAACCAAAGCGAGCGCCGACGCGCCGGCTACACCATCCGCTACTGTAGCACCGACACCGCCTGGGTCGACACCGACGAGCACCCCATCCCGGTCTTCCTCGTCCGCGGCGAGGCCGGATCGCGTGGGGCAGACTATGTCGACCTGCGGTCCGAGGTCAAACCGACACCTGCCATCTTCTCCAAAAGGCCCTCAGCACCATGATCACCGACAAAATCCGCATGGGGCTTATCGGCCCCGGCACCATCGCCCCATCCCACGCCTTCGCCATCGACAAAACCGAGGCCACCGTGCTCACCGCGGTCTGCGGCCGGCGCGCCGAGCAAGCCGCCGAGTTGGCCGGGCAATACGGTGCCGCGCACTATACCGACATCGCCGCCATGCTCGACGCCGTCGACGCGATAAGCCTCTGCACCCCCAGCGGCGCGCATCTTGAACCGGCGCTCGATATTATCACCGCCGGCAAACACCTGTTGATCGAAAAGCCCATCGAAATCAGCACCAACCGCGTCGACCAGATCATCGCCGCGGCCGAGGCCAAGGGCATAGTGCTCGCCGGCGTCTTCCAATCGCGCTTCGCCCCCATCGCGCAAAAACTTAAAGCGCTCGTCGACGGTGGTTTGCTTGGCGAAATCTACGCGGGCAGCGCCTATATCAAACGCTACCGCCCGCAATCCTATTACGACTCGGGCGGCTGGCGCGGCACTTGGGAAATCGACGGCGGCGGTTGCCTGATGAACCAGGGCATCCACCTCACCGATTTGCTATTGTGGTTTATGGGAGAACCTGAAGAGGTCGTCGGCACAACCGAGAGTCGAGGCCGAGAGGTTGAAGTCGATACGCTGGCGATGGGTTTGGTCCGCTACCAGAGCGGCGCACGCGGCGTAATCGAGGCGACAACCCTGGCCTATCCCGAATTGCCGGAATACGTGGAGATCATCAGCGAACGCGGCACGCTGACCTTTAACGGTTCAAAGCTCCTGCGCCTGGACCTGATTGACCCGACACCCGCCGAAGAGGCGGTCAAGGAAGAGCTGTTCGCCATTAGCGCCGAGCTAGCCGCCAAGCGCGAAGCCATCATCGCCGCCGCCCCTCCCGGCACCGCTGTACCGACAGTGGATATGGGCCACGCGCCCGTCGTCGCCGATTTCGCCGAGGCGATCCGCACGGGCCGCAATCCCTTGGTCGATGGGTCAGAAGGGCGCCGCTCCGTCGCATTGATCACCGCGCTCTACGAGTCGAGCCGCAAGGGCAGCCAGCCCGTAAAAATAAAACCATAACTTATGGATCAGAAATAGAGGTTTGCTATCGCTGATCTTTATTAGAGGTCAAAGCATGCGCGGATGTACCGGCTCGTCGAGTATTTCTTCTCCTCCCGCCACCACCTGCTGCAACGCCAACGCCTGCCCGTCCCAACGCGCCAATACAAACTCCGCCAACGCACCGACCTCAATGCGCGGCAGCTCTAACCCGATAATCGCCGCTGGCACCGCACTCGCCTGTCGCCAGGCGTCCTCCAGCCTCCACCCCAACTCACACAGCCGCTCGACCCCGCGATCTAATTGATGCCAGGCACCGGCCAACAGCTCCCGATTGCCCTTCATATGCGTAAAACCACCTTCTTCGATCTCGCTGTCGTCATAAATGCCGGGAGCCAAACCCGCCGTCGACGCCGAATCCGACACCAAATAGGCCCCGTCACCCTTGACCTTCAACGCCGTGCGCAAAAAATCTCCGGGCAAATGATAACCGTCGGGAATCAACCCCACCCGAATGCGATCGTCGGCCAACCAGGTCCAAAAGGGATTGCGATGCCGGTGAATCTCCGGCGGCGCGCCATTGCCCAGATGCGTGACCAGCGTAGCCCCGGCTTCAACGGCCGCGTTGATCGTCTCGGGATCGGGACCACAATGCCCCATGCTCACCAAAATGCCCGCCGCCGCCGCTGCGCGTATCGTCTGCATAGCCCCGGACCGCGACGGGTCGATATTGAATTTTACGATCCGTTGCCCCGAAGCCTTATACAGCTCCTCCCACTGCACCCAACTCGGGTCACGCATAAACTGCTCGGGATGCACCCCCCGCCAACCGTATTCGGCCGACATATAATTGCCTTCGAAGAAAATCCCCGGATAACACCGCGCCAAAAACGGGTCAGCTTGCAATTGCTCGTCAATGGCCCTGAGACTCTCAAGACTGTCTTCATAAGCCTGAGTCGTAATGGTCGCCAACAACCGCGCCACCCCGTGCCGCAACGCATGCCGCGCCACTGTCTCCAACGTCTCTGGCGCCTCGTGCACGCGATTAAACGCCAAATGCTTGGCGCCATTGTGCTGCAGGTCCACCAAGGGTGGAGCGATCAGCGGCAGCGCCCCGTCGGCCGCAATCTCCTCTACTGCGACGATCCGTTCTTTATCGACTTCCACTTCTACAGCATTGCCTTCAAGGGTAGTTCCGCGATATCTATTGGACATAAATGGCCTTGTGTTGCAGGTTAGTTGACAGCAGCGAACGACCACTGTTTGTTAAGCAACAAAGCGGGCGCTGTCAACATTGTTAGCCACGCAATTTATCGGTTTGGGCTCCGTTTCTACTACTAAAACCCTAGAGGACAACTACAACTATATTCACAACTACTACTGAAATACCGGAGGGCTGTTCAAGGGTATTCCCGTGAGCGGATTATTGTCCCCGATTTCGCTGGCCTGCAACGATTCGGGGAAACTCTCTCGGAGCCGACCAGGGATGGTCGGCGAGTCGTCGAAGACCGCGAACTCTAAGAGTTCAGCGACATGAGCGACGGGAAGACCCTTGAGCAGCCCGTCCACCCATCGCCAACGCTTCTAAGGAGCCAACTTCATGCAAGTATTCAAATCCCCAAACAAAAGAGAATCTGGCCAAAAAGCCGCCGCACAAGGCGCCGCCCTAATCAAAAAAACTATCGCCGCCAAAGGCACCGCCAATATAATTCTGGCCACCGGCGCCAGCCAATTCGAGATGCTCGGAGCCCTCACCGCCACCGAGGCCATCGACTGGTCAGCCGTCACCCTATTCCACCTCGACGAGTATATCGGCCTCGACGACCAGCACCCGGCCAGCTTCCGCAAATACCTGCGCGAACGCTTCGAAGCCAAAGTCGGTCCGCTAAAAAATGCCTTCTATGTCGAAACCGAGAGCGGCACCCCCGAAGAAGTCTGCCAGACGCTCAACGAACAGATCCAGGCCCACCCCATCGACATATGTTTCGCCGGCATCGGCGAAAACGGTCATCTCGCCTTCAACGACCCGCCCGCCGACTTCGACACCGAGGTACCCTATATCGTCGTCGACCTCGATGAGGATTGCCGCAAACAACAGATGGGGGAAGGCTGGTTCCCGACGATCGACGACGTGCCGCGCCAGGCCATCTCGATGGGCATCCGCCAGATCTGCAAGTCGAAGACGATCATCCTCACCGTACCCGACGACCGCAAGGCACAAGCCGTCAAAGGCACGCTCGAAGGCCAAGTCAGCAACCTCGTGCCGGCCTCGATTCTGCAAAACCACGACGACACCTCGATCTATCTCGACGCCGAATCGGCGAGCTTGTTAAGCGGAGACTAAAGACCATGCGCATCGCCACCGGTTCGATCGCCCACGAGTCGAGCACCTTCACCACCGTCGAAACAAACTGGTCCAGTTACCGCAACCAGCGCTTCGGCTATCGCACCGGCCAGGACGTGCTCGACTTCTTCCGTGGCGCCAATACCGCGGTCGGCGGCTTTCTCGCCGGTTGCGAAGCGCATGATTTTGAACTCATCCCGACGATCTTCGCCAACGCGCAGCCCTCCGGACCGACACCGCGCGCAATCTTCGATGAGATTCTCGACGACATGCTGACGCTCATGGGGCAGATCTCCGATATCGATGGAGTATTCCTCGACCTGCACGGCGCGATGGTCGCCGAGGGCATCGACGACGCCGAGGGCCATATCCTCAAAGCAGTACGCGAGCTAGTAGGCACCAACGTCCCGATCCTCGCCCAACTCGACATCCACGCCAATATGTCGCCGCAAATGGTCGAGATGGCCGATGTCATCATCGGTCACGAGACCTACCCCGAAATCGACCAGGAAGATCGCGCCAAAGAATGCGCCGACGTAATGCGCCGCATCCTGCAAGAAGGTCTCAAACCCACGCTAGCCCTAACACAGATCCCCTTGGTCTGGGGTATGAACCAGGTCACCGCCGACCCTCCAATGCGCCAGGCCATCGAATACCTGCACGAGATCGAAAGCCGACCCGGCGTAATCTGCGGTTCGATCGCCATCGGCTATCCGCTCGCCGACATTCCCCATATGGGCGCCTCCGTCTATATTGCCACTGACAATGACCCGGTGATAGCGCAATCTTTGGCCGACGAACTGGCCGCCTATATCTGGGATCGCCGTAGCGACTGGCAACTGCACCTACCCTCCACCACCGAAGCCCTGCCCACCGGCGAGGCCGCCGGCCAATACCCGATTATCTTCGCCGACCGCGACGATAATACCGGCGGCGGCTCCCCCGGCGACAGTACCGGCATGCTCAAGGCCTTCCTCGACGCGGGGTTGCAAGACGCCTGTATCCTCTATATCGTCGACCCCGCAGCCGTCGCGCTGTGCCAAGAAGCGGGTGTCGGCGCGGAATTGGAATTAACCGTCGGCGCCAAATCCACCCCGCTCCAGGGTAAGCCGGTGCCAATGAAAGCGCAGGTCGTAACCTTAAGCGACGGCAGTTTCACCTACGAAGGCCCCAGAAACCGCGGTCTAAAAAGCACCATGGGGCCCTCCGCCTATATCGTGCAGGACGGCGTACACGTGCTCTTGGTCAGCCGTCGCGAGCAACCTTTCGGCATCGCCTTCTCACTGACGATGGATCTCGACCCGCGCCAGATGCGCTATATCGGCATCAAGTCATCGGCGCATTTCCGCGCCGGCTTCGAGCATTTCGCAGGGAATATATACGTGGTCTCCGAGCCAGCGGTGCACTCGGCCGCAACGCTAGAGGGGCAGTTTAAGAATTTAGGGCGCAAACTCTATCCCGAATACGATCTCTAAAAAACCTACTGTTCAAGGAGTTTTCACATGGCCATCCCCACCCCTGTAGCGCGCATCACCCGCTTTGAAAAAATGGGCTACGGTATGTTCATCCACTGGGGCCTCTACGCGCAACTCGGCCAAGGCGAATGGGTCCAACACCTGCGCAAGATCCCGATGGACGAATACGCCCAGCTTAAAGAAAAATTCACCGCCGAAGACTTCGACGGCCGCAAGATCGCACAAATCGCCAAAGCCGCCGGCATGAAATACATCACCCTGACCAGCCGGCACCACGATGGCTTCTCGCTCTACGACACCAAGGGCCTCTCCGATCACGACGCGCCACACTCGCCCGCCGGCCGCGACCTGGTCGCCGAATTGATCGAAGGCTGCCGCACCGAAGGCATCGCGCCGCATTTCTACCACACGACCTTGGATTGGTACCAGCCCAGCTTCGAAGAAGACTTCGATGCCTATCTCGACTATCTGAACCAGTCAATCGAAGTGCTCTGTACGAGCTATGGCGAAATCGGCGGCCTGTGGTTCGACGGCAACTGGAGCAAACCCGACGCCGATTGGAAAGAGAACCGCCTCTACTCGATGATCCGCAAATACCAGCCAGAGGCAATGATCGTCAACAATACCGGCTTGCACTCGCTCGGCCATATCGGCCACCCCGAAATCGACAGCGTCACCTTTGAGCAGGGCCGCCCCTCGCCAATGGACCGCGAGGGCATGGAGAAATACGTCGCCACTGAGATGTGCCAGACCATGAACCGCCACTGGGGTATCGGCGCCGAAGATTTTAACTACACCTCGCCGCCGGGCATCATCGAAAACCTGTGCAGCTGCCGCAAAGTCGGCGCCAATTATCTCTTAAACGTCGGCCCGACCGCCGCCGGAAAGATCCCCGATTACGAAGCCGCCGCCCTCAGCCGCGTCGGCGAGTGGATCGCCACTCACCCCGAGGCCATCTACGATGCTAAACCCAGCAAGATCAAAGGCACCGGCGCCGATTTCGCACTCGAAACCGACGACTGCGTCTATCTCTTTATCCACAATCTCGGCGCTATTGGCGACGCCAATGTCACCGTCGGTGGCGGCGGTGTAGGTCCACGCGGCTTTACTAATTTTGATCGCCCAGTCGCCAGCGTGCGCTGGATCGACAACGAAGAAGAATTGCGTTTCGCGCACGAGAGCGATTTGCTCTGCATCGAGGCAACGGGTTATCCGTACGGAGTAGATCGAGTTGTGCGGGTAGCGGAAGTAAAGTGATGAGCGACGATCACGCCCGCCTCTTTTGCAAATAATGCAACAAAGATGGCCACTGCCGCATTCTCTCCACCACCTCACCCGCCCAATAACCGCGCTGTCTCTTCGATCTGCTCATCGCTATAGGGAAAGTTAAACGCACTATCGGTCGGCAGCCCGTCTTGCATCAGCGTCGGCCCCGGCCGCGGCAGTTCCCAGCCCTCCAACACCTCCCGTGGCACCATCGCCCCCCCAGCTTCCAGCACGGAATAAAAGGGCAATAAAAACATTGCCAGCTTTTCCAACAGTTGCTCCCCCGTCTCCGGCGACACCCCTGTCTCGAACATTTCCTGAATGGCTAGCTGCGCCGCGTTCCAAGTACTGAGCATAAAATAGCCCGGACGCCCCGGAATCTTGCCTTCGACATCGCCGGTGTGATCACCAAAGACGCGCATATAGGCCTGCGCGTCACCGGCGACCATATGCAACGCCCCATAATACGGCATGCCCGATGTCTCGTGTTGGTAGACAATCATGCCGCCGGGCACACGCCAGTTCGGCGCGTGATAGGCGGCGGCTTTCATGCGACCCCGGCCCTTGGCGATCTCGTCGCGCAAAATCGCATGGATGTACCAAACCCCGTGCAGACCGTGTGAGTAGTAGTCGCTCATCGAGTTGTGTGCCACATAGCCCCTAATATCCGCCATATCCGCGGCTTTGGCCCGCACATCGCCGACACTCTCGGCAAACTCCCAAGTCGAGGCCGATAAGAGCGCAGTACCGTGTTTTTCCGCCACCTCCACCATCTCGCGGCCCTTGGCCATCGAGGTGGCGAAAGGCCGGTTGACGAAAGTAGGAATACCCGCTTCTAAGAAGGGTTTAGCCAATAGCGGATAAAGCGAGATCGCAGTGATATCGTCGATATAGACGCCATCGATATGCTCAATCATCTCCCGCGGGTCATCGACCATCGCGACCTCTGGATATTTCTCAGCGAACTCCTGGCGGAAATCCGGATTGAGGCACCAAGCATGCGTCAGCAGCATACCCGTGGTACGCATTGCCCCACCTGGTGCGTTCATCTTCTCCCCCCAAATGCCAAAGGTGTGCCCACCGGGGCCGGTAATCACACCGATGCGCAGCAAATCGCTCGGCGAGGTGCGTTGAAAACGTCGTTCGCTCATGTAATTTCTCCACAGTATGGGGTAACGCGATCGGATAGGGACCGCTTGAGGCCAACAATATAAAAGGTTATTCTACCTCGCGTGATCCCCTTCGCCAAGACCGCACCACACAGGAGAATCAGCGAAAATGCCTACGCAAAGCGCCGCAGCCCGCATCCAGCACGCCCGCGACGTCGCCTTAGAGGTCCTCAAACCGACTCCTAACGAGTTAGAGCACGGGCTCGAACTGCATCGCGATTCCGTCGTCATCGAAACCTACGGCCTCGGTTTCCGCGCCACCGCCGACATCGACGCACTAACCGCCGCGTTCGAATCCGGCGCCTCCGCCCTCGAACTGCAAGACCTCAGCGAGGATATGATCATGACCCGCTGGGCCACGGATCCCGATCTGCGACGCGAATACCATGCGGCCTGGAAAGCCTCCGGCGTCACCTGCATCCTGCAAAACGCCGGCGAAGAGGGCAACGCCCCTGAGCGCCTGATCAAACGCCTAGCCCGCTACACCTACCTCAACGACAGCATGGACGACCTGTTGTTGCGCGCCACCAAACCCAACGACATCGTCGCCGCCAAGGAGCAGGGCCTGCACTGTTTCTATATGAGCTGCAATGGCGTACCGCTACCCGGGGACCATATCTCGGTGGAGGAGGAGCTGCGCTATATCCGTATCTTTTACCAACTCGGCTGCCGTATGATGCACTTAACCTACAACCGGCGCAACGCCATCGGCGACGGCTGCGGCGAACCGGCTAACGCCGGCCTGAGCGATTTCGGCCATGCCGCCATCGCCGAGATGAACCGCGTCGGTGTCATCATCGACGTCGCGCATTCGGGACAGAAGACCAGCCTCGAAGCGGCACAAGCCTCGCAGCAACCCGTCGTCGCCAGCCACTCGGGTGCCTGGGAACTCACTCCGCACTGCCGCTGTAAAAACGACGATGTGATCCGCGCCATCGTCGATAGCGGCGGGCTGGTCGGCATCACTAATATCCCGGCCTTCTTGGGTAAAAGCGGCGATATCGCCGCCCTGCTCGACCACATCGACTATATCGCCGACCGCTATGGCACCAACCATGTCGCGATCGGCACCGACAGCCCCTATATCGCCGCGGGTGTCCTCGACGAAAAGCGTCCGGCCGGACGCCCCGCACGCACCCGTTGGGAAGCGCTGTGGCCGGCAGACGACCCCCTATTCTCCCCAATATGGAAACAAGAACGGCAAATCCAGAGCCTGGCCTGGACCAACTGGCCGCTCTTTACCGTCGGGTTAGTACAGCGAGGTTATGTCGACGAGGAGATCCGCAAAATTATCGGCGGCAACTTCCTGCGCGTGGCCACGGAAGTGTGGCCGGGCTGAGCAACCTTTGGACATGCATATAGATCATGAACATTAGCGCTCTATCCTCGCGGTTTGAATTTGAGTTAGGGTCAGAGCAGTATCTATTAGTCGCGCTTGACGATTCCGGCGGGGCCAGCAAATCCGTTTCAACGCGGCGAGAATGAGCGACGGGGTAGAATGCTCTCCCCCAGTCCATCCTCCTGCAGCACCGCTGCAAAAGGCTCTTATGAATGACATAGAAATGCAACAATACCTCTTCGACCTCCAGGGCTACCTAGTGGTAGAAAATGCCCTCAGCCCCGCTGAAGTCGCCGCCTTAAACACGCTACTCGACCAGCAGAACCTACCTGAAACCGCCAAAAGCAACCGCTTCGGCGCCGCGCCGGAAGGCTCGGGTTTCCTAGGCTGGGGCCAACCCTTCTGCGACCTACTCGACCATGCTGCGACCATGCCCGTCCTGCGCTTTCGCCTCGGTGATTGCTTCCGCTTAGACCGCCTCTACGGCATGTATATGAGCAAGGGAAAAGGCAGAGGGCAACTGCACTCGGACTACGGCACCTCGTCGTTTACCTCCGGCGCCCAACCCGGCGTCCACTATCGCCCGCCCGAGACTGAACTCACCAACGGCTTCGTCGTCGTCGCCTGGAATCTAGCCGATAGCGGCCCAGACCACGGCGGATTCTGCTGCATCCCCGGGTCGCACAAAAGCAACTTCAAAATGCCACAAAAAATACAGGACGACCTCGAAGCGGCCCCCTGTCTCGTGATCCCTCCTGCACCTGCCGGCTCGGTCATTCTCTTCACCGAGTCGCTGACACACGGCACAGCGAGTTGGCAAGGACCGCACGACCGGCGGTCGCTGCTCTACAAATACTGCGTATCGCAAATCGCCTGGACCAACAAGCGCGTGCTGCCCCCAGCCGGTATCGATCTGACGGCGCGACAGCAAATCCTGTTCCGCGAGCCCGCGGACCCGCACCGGTTCTTTCCGTCACTCTTCGACGAGGTCGAAAAGTAGCCCGCCTCACTCTATCCGGCGGCGGCGTATAGCGGCCTTTGCCAGCGCATAGCAACCTGTCAGCATATAGAGCAAATCGCTGCGGAGGTCAAAGACAGCGGCGTCTGCTACTTCGCCGTGATATCGGACCCCAACGGCAATCTCATATGGTTACACCAAGGTTCTGCCGATTACCACAATGAATAAGCTCTATATCATAGCGGTCGCCCTTCTATTGGGATCTATCCCGAGTAGCGCCATCATGCCGAGCACCGGATGCGGATTAGCACCTGCAGACCAACCAGGACAAACCGCCGAACGAGGCATCCAGGTCGACGCACTCGCCCGTTCCTATCGCCTGCACCTTCCGGCCGGATACGACACCGACACGCCGACCCCCTTGTTGCTGGCCTTCCATGGTTATACCGGCACTTCTGCCAGCGCCGAAAAGAGCACGCAGTTCAGCCCACACGCCGACGAGCACGGCTATATCGCGGTCTACCCGCAGGCAACCTTCTTCGATAGTGCGGGCACCGTAATCACCTCGTGGAACGACCTCGCCTGCAACGCCTCGCCCGGCCCCGCAGGTCCGATCTGCGCCGCTGACGCCTACCCATACCCCTTTCCCCCCGAATGCGGCACGCCTGATCACTGCAACTGGTGCACCTGCCACGACGACCTCGCCTTTGTCGCCGCGTTGCTCGACTCGCTGGAAAACACCTTGTGCATTGACCTCGACCGAGTCTACGCTACCGGCATGAGCAATGGCGGCATGCTCGCACACCGGCTTGGCTGCGCGATGTCCGATCGCTTCGCGGCGATCGCCCCCGTCGCCGGCACTCTGGCCAAAGGCTTTAACTGCGCTCCCGAATTGCCCATATCGCTGATGCACATCCACGGCGACAACGACACCTATGTGCGGGTCGACGGCAAACAGAGTTCGGACGGTTACCTCTACGAGGCCATCGACGACGTGGTCGGTAAGTGGGCCGATAAAACGTCACAGCATTGCGCCACACAAACGACGCTCTACCCGACCTCCGCCGACGGCATAAAAAGCATGCGCTGCAAGCAACGCGCCGATTGCGCCACCGGTGCCGAAGTGGTTTCATGCGGCTGGCAAGGGGGCCACGTCTGGCCTGCTTTTGGCCGCGATGTAATTTGGGATTTCTTTAATAGGCACAGCCGGGGAGACGACGCACTGCCAATAAGTATCACTCCCGAGGATTGATGCTCCGGTCCCGCCTTAGTCATCGACATGTACAGACCACAGATTCAGACGCCAATCACCCGTATCCGATGCATTCAAGAGGAGAACACGCGATGAGCCTGACCCCTGCACAACTCGAACAGTTCCGCCGCGACGGCTATATCATCGTCCCGGATCTGTTTTCGGACGCGGAAATGCACGCCGCTCTAGCGGCCATGGACCAGACCTTCTACGGCAAACCCTTCGACGCCTGGCTCGCCGACTGCGACGCAGGCCAGGCCGAGGCCGCCTCCGACGGCTTCACCACCTCCCACGACCACGAAACGGGCCGGTCGCAATTTCCGACTGGGGCCGACGCGCTAGACAACCTAATCGAAAACGAAGCCTATCTCGACATTTTTGAACAGTGCCTCCACGACCAAGCGAGCTACTGCAATGCGCATCTCTTCCTGCGTTCGGGCCCCACCGACAAGCGCCACTCCGAGCACCCCTGGCAGGGTTATCATATTGACCACAATACCAACTGCCTGCTGCCGCCCTTCGGCGAAGTAGGCCGCTTCGACTACGTCAACTCCGGCGTCTACCTGCATGACGTTGAAGACGACGGTGCACCGATAATGATGATCCCCGGCTCGCACAAACTGGCGCACGAGGCCTATCTGCGCGCACTAGCCGCAGGCAACGCCAGCGGCGGCTCTATTACGGATTTGCGCGAGGCCACCGAATTGGCCAAACCCGTGCCCGCCGTCGGCAAACGCGGCTCGGCCGTTTTCTACTCCTCGTATCTGATCCACGCCGCCCAACCCTTCGCCGACAAGCGCGTACAGCGCGCCTTCTGGACCCTGTCGATGTGCCGCCGGGACAACGACCGTTGGACGCGTTTCGCCAACCCCTTCATCTACGGCGAGCGCGAGCATATGCTGCCCTTCTTCACCCGCACTACCCCACGCGTCCGTTCGCTCTTTGGCTTCCCCAAGCCCGGCCACCCCTATTACACCGAAGGGACTATCAAGCTTTTGGCCGACTTTATACCCGGCATCGACCTCAAGCCCTATCGCCAGGCTCTTGCCACATCCTGAGAAACGAGACTTTATGAGCATTGAAATCGGTGCCCGCCGCGAACTTTTTGTCGATCGTTATTTAATTGAGGATCTAGCCAACGCGCGCCTGCACCTACACCCGCCCGAGCGCAAGAATATCGTCCTCTCGGTAGAGGAACCGCTCGAAAACGCCTGCTCCGCCTGTTTCAACGTGATCCAGGACCAAGACCGGGTGTTGATCTATTATCGCGGCTACCACCCCGTCGGCCGCGACCTGCCCGACGGCTGGAAAGAGACACAGACCACTAACTTGCTCATCAGCGAAGACGGCATCCACTTCGAACGACCGAACCTGGGGCTGCTCGAGGCCGAGGGCAACACGGACAACAATCTCATCCTGCGCCAATACGCCGCCCATAACTTCTGCGTCTTCATCGACCCCAACGCCCCACTCGACCAGCGTTTCAAAGCTGTCGGCGGCTCCGACAAAGACAATCTGCACGGCTTCTCTTCGGCTGACGGCCTCCACTGGTCGCCGGTGAGCGAAGGTCCTTTGGCCGTCAAAGGCAAATTCGACTCCGTCAATGTCGCCTTGTGGGACCCGCACGCGCAATGTTATCGCCTCTTCAGTCGCTACCTAGACGAGAGTGCTGGGCCGGGCCAGGGCATCCGCGCTATCCAGAGTTGCACCTCCGACGACTTTATCCACTGGTCCGAACCCGTGCCGCACCACTACGACGACGGCATCCCCTTGGAACACTTCTACACCAACGCCACACTGCCCTGCCCCGGCGCCGAGCAGATCCTGCTCTCCTTTCCCATGCGCTTCGTGCCCGACCGCACAAAAAATACCGCGGGTATGGACTATCCGGGCGATGGCATTTCCGACGCCGTCTTTATGAGCAGCCGCGACGGCACCCACTGGGACCGCACCTTTATGGAGGCCTGGCTGCGCGCCGGTCGCGAAACGCGCAACTGGACCCACCGCAACCAGACGCCCGCCGTCGGCATCGTCGAGACCGCGGACGAGTGGTCGCTCTACGCGGCCTCGCACTACGGATGGGCGAGCAATAGGCTACAGCGACTCGCCGTACGCCCGCACGGTTTCGCCTCGGTACGCGCCGGCTATCACGGCGGCGAATTCACCAGCAAGCCGCTGACACTCACCGGCGATGCCCTACGCCTCAACTACGCCACCTCCGCTATCGGCTCGATCCGCATCGAAGTACAAGACGCGGAAGGG
>DQLG01000329.1 GCA_015660315.1 Candidatus Latescibacterota bacterium | reverse complement strand
GCGGGCCGGCCGATGGTTGCAAGGTCGTCGACGGCTTGTTGCCAACCGGGGGAGTCGATCGGATGGGCGGCCATCTGTTCGAGCAGGTCGACGACTTGTTCTTCGGTTGTGCTACAGGCGCTGAGTGAAAACAACAGGAGGCAGGTCAGGCGCTTGGCGATCATAGGGGTCTCGGCGGGTTACAGGTTGCAGAACGGCCGTAATTTAAGCGGTGCCAGGGTATAAATCAACTAGTAGTGGATACCGTTGATTCGCCGAACGTCGCGACGAGAAATACTTGGCTCGTCGTCCAGGTCACGGTGTGGTTGGCCAAACAGTGGTCGAAGAGCTTGCGGACCTGGCGCAATTCGTCCTTATCGAGGGCCTGGGCGAGAAAGTTGGCGTAGGTGTGGCGCTTCTCGCCCCCCGGGCTGAACCAGTGGTTGAGTTGCCTAAGTTCGATAAGGCGTTGGCTTTGCAGACTCTCGACTTTGCTTTGCACCTGGGTTAAACCGGCCGCAGTGAAGTGAGCGACAAGGTCGTCGACATCCCAATTGACCTGGGGGTTGCCGGAGTCGGCGTAAATGGCTTCCTCGGCGGCGATCAGACGCTCGCCCAAATCGGGATCCAGGCGGTCGAGGTCGACAAGCTGGTGCAGCCTTTGCGATTTGCAGGAGAGGGTCTCTACAAGACTAATGCGTCCTTGCGGGGCGAGTTGTTTGGCTAAGGCAACGGCGACTTCGGCTTTGGCGCCGAGCGGGCCTAGGGCATTGCGGCCGAGCACCGCGTCGAAGCGCAGGCCGGGTTCGCGTGCGTCGACCTGCTCGGCGAGCTCGAGCAAAGGCCCTTGCATCACTTCGGGGCGTTCGAGCTCGGGCAGATAGCTCGCAGTCTCGTGCAAGGCGATTGCCGCAGTCTTGTCGGTGGAATGTGCCCAGACCCCGCCTTCGGGCACGCGGCGCATGGCCTCCCATGTGAGCAGGCCGGTGTTCGATTCGAGGTCGAGCACCAGGTGGTGGCGTTCGAGATTGAGGGGGGCGAAGAGTCGGTCGCGCAATCGTTCGAGTTGCGTGCTGATTTCGCCGCCGGCGCGTTTGAGCCACTGGTCGCGCTGTTGGTCAGGCGGCGAAAACGAGAGCACTTCGTTCGAGTGTTGTTCCCCTTCAACCATGGCGGCCAACTGTAGTTCGCGACGGCGGCGGACTTGGTCTCCGGTGTCTTTTTCGCGGCCCTGGTCGGATGGTTGGTAGAAGGCGCGGCCCTGTAGGCTCGAAGGTAGGTATTGTTGGGCGACCCAGTGGTCGCGATAGGCGTGCGGGTAGAGATAGCCGGCGCCGTGGCCAAAGCCCTCGCTGTCGCGGCTGGCATCTTTGAGGTGGTTGGGCACGTCGTCCCCCTGCTCCTTTTCGACAGTTTCAAGGGCGCTAAAAAAGGCCAAGGTCGAATTGCTCTTGGGTGCGGTAGCCAGATAGAGAGCGGCGTGGGCTAGCGAAAAGCGGCCTTCGGGTAAGCCAACGCGGTCGAAAGACTCGGCGGCGGCGACGACGACCTGAAGGGCTTCGGTGTCTGCCAGACCGATATCCTCGCTGGCGAAGATCAACATACGGCGAAAGAGGAAGCGAGGATCCTCACCTGCGTAGACCATGCGCGCCAGCCAATAGAGTGTGGCGTCGGGGTCGGAGCCGCGTAAAGATTTAATAAAGGCACTGATGGTGTCAAAATGATAGTCGCCCTCTTTGTCGTAGAGCAGCGCACGGCGCTGGATCGATTCTTCGGCGACCTCGAGGTCGACGGTGATCTTGCCCAGGGTATTGGGCTCGGTGGTTTCGACGGCGAGTTCAAGGGCGTTGAGCAGTGCTCGGGCGTCGCCATTGGCCACGTCGACCAGATGCGTGAGCGCATGTGGTCGTAGGGCCACTTGACGGTTGCCATAGCCGCGCGGGTCGGCGAGCGCTTGCAGGGCTATGTTTTCGAGGTCCTTGGTATTGAGTCCCTGGAGTTGGAAGACCCGACTGCGCGAGAGCAACGGCCGGTTGACCGAGAAATAGGGATTTTCGGTCGTTGCACCGATGAGGATAATGGTGCCATTTTCAACCCAGGGCAGCAAGGCATCTTGTTGCGCTTTGTTGAAGCGGTGGACTTCGTCGATAAAGAGAATGGTCTTGCGGCCGTGCAGCTTGCGCAATTCACTGGCCTCGTCGACGGCTTGGCGAATATCGGCGACGCCGGCCAGTACCGCATTGATCGCGATAAAATGCGCGCTAGTCGTATTGGCGATAACCGAGGCTAAGGTGGTTTTGCCAGTGCCCGGCGGGCCATAGAAGATCAGTGACGCGAGTTGGTCGGCCTGAATCGCGCGGCGCAACAGGCGGCCAGGGCCGAGAATGTGGTTCTGGCCGATATATTCGTCTAGGTGGCGCGGACGCAGGCGGGCGGCCAGTGGTTGGTCATCGGCTTGGCGCGCCTGTAGTCCGGCTTCAAAAAGATCCATTTCCCACCTCCGGGGAATGAGGTGCAGGTCGCAAACATAAAAACTTTGGCGAACTTTGGAAATAGCTATATTTATGAACCTTAGGCCACATAATCAATGGGGGCGAGACTTTGCAGAAAAGAGATGATGACCAGGTCGTCTGGGGGCGGCACGAAGTAGCAGAAGCGCTACAGGCCGGTCATCCAGTACAACGCGTTTATTTTTCCCGCGAAGCTAGCGGCGAGCATATCGACAAGATCAAGGAGTTGGCACAAAAACGCGGGGTCCGCTTTGATTTCATCGAGGTGGGAAAATTGGGCAAACTCGCCGGTACGCGTGCCCATCAGGATGTCGTCGCCAGGCTGAGCCCGGTGCGATTGGCGAGCCTGGAGGATGTCTTAGCGGGGTTGGAGGACGAATGCACGATCGTCGCTCTCGACCAAGTGCGGCATTTACGCAATGTGGGTATGATCGCCCGCAGCGCGGCGGCGGCCGGGGCGGCGGCGCTGCTTTTTTCGAGCCGGGGCGGCCACCCGCTCAATGACGAGGTCGTCAAAGCTTCGTCGGGAGCAATTTTCCATCTGCCGGTAATACAGACAACCCATATCGGCCGCGACTTAGAGAAAATGCAACAGGCTGGTTTTTGGATATACGGGTTAGCCGCGGCGGGCGGCGAAGATTTGTTCCAGGTCGACTGGCCTAAACGCAGGGTGTTGGTCGCGGGCAATGAGAGTAAGGGATTGCGTCCGGCAGTACAGAAAGCAACGGACGCGTTGGTGCGCATCCCGATGGCACCCGAAGTTGAATCGCTCAATGTCGCGGTAGCGATGAGTGTTGCTTTATTCGCGGCGCGCGGTCCGGGGGTGTCATAGCGGATATCGATACTCTTATTTAAGTTCTACTAGACAAATCAGCAGTGAATCGCGGCAAGTGAAGATGCGTTTGAACTTGCCATTTTAGTTGGAGTTATAGATTGCAAATTACCCATTTGGAAATACACCAGGTAGATGCGTCAAAACGCGGAAAGTGGATTTTTGTACAATTACACACCGATGCGGGATTGAGCGGCCTCGGGGAGGCGAGTCAGAGCGGTAACGATGGCCTGGTGATCGCGGCACTGCAGCAATTGGGGCCGCAACTCAAGGGAATCGACCCGACCCAAGTCGAGGCGATATGGGAACGGCTCGCTCGCGGAGCGGCTATTTTTTCGGGCGACGCCGGTCGTATCGGGGCTACGGCGCTGAGTGCGGTGGACCAGGCTCTGTGGGATTTGGCCGGTAAAGCGATGGATGTGCCGGCCTGGAAGTTGATGGGGGGCAAGCGGCGCGATAAAATACGCCTCTACGCCAACCTCAACCGGGGTACCGACGACCGCAGCCCACAGGGATTTGCCAATGCGGCAAGACGCGCGGTCGATGCCGGGTTCCAGGCGGTTAAAAGCACACCTTTCGACGAGGTGCAATGGCGGCGGATGGATCGCGACGGATTTGCACGCGATACCGAGCGCGGCATTGAGCGGCTTGTCAAGACCCGCGAGGCGATCGGCGACGAAATCGAGTTGTTGGTCGATTGCCATCAGCGTTTTGATTTGGCGACCGCATTCAAGGTTGCTGAAAAGCTCAGCCCGCTAAACCTCTATTGGTTTGAGGAACCAGTGCCGCGCGACCAGGTCGACGCGCTGCGCCAATTGCGTTTGCACTCGGGACAGACCATTGCCGGAGGCGAGGCGTTGGTCGGTCGTGAAGGGTTTTGGGATTATATCGTGCAGGGGGCTGTGGATGTGTTGATGCCCGATGTCAAGCACGCAGGTGGGATTACTGAGTGCCGTCGTATAGCGGCCTTGGCCGAAATGGCGCAGATGCCGATCGCGCCACATAGCCCGGCCGGTCCGGTGTCGACTATGGCTGGGGTGCACCTAGCGGCGACGGTTGCCAATTTCACGGTATTAGAACACGCTTTTGGCGAGGTGGCTTGGCGGGGCGAATTGGTGCGACCTGGAGAAAATATAGTCGACGGCTTTATAATGGTGCCGGATGCACCGGGGCTGGGCATTGAACTCGACGAGGCGGTGCTCGCTGCCCATCGATTGTCATAGGCATGGGTAAAACTATGTATTGTACGTTGGAAGTGGTCGTCAAGGATTTTTGTGCCGGTAAGTTTCTGATATTGGTCGATGCACAAGAACGGGAAAATGAAGGCGATCGGATCGTTGCTGCCGAGTATGTATCGGGTGATAAGATCAATCGAATGTTGTTGGAGGCGCGCGGGATGTTACACTTGGCCACGACAGAAGATCATTTAGATCGGTTCGGCGTCGGATTGATCGAACCGCATAACGCCGACCATGCCACACCGCGTCTCGGTTTGCCCTTCGCCGCGTTGGCGGGCATCACGATGGGGGGTGTCGGCGGCGGACCGTGCAGAGTCGATACGCCAGACTCTCGACCCCGATACTAGCTCGCAAGATATCGTGATCCCCGGTCACGTGCTACCCTTGGTTGCCCGCCGTGAAGGTCCGTTGGCGCGACAGGGCCACTGCGAGGGGGCGGTCGAACTGGCCCGGCGTGCAGGGCTTTTCCCGGCTGTGGTAATGTCGGAAGTGATGGCGTCTGACGGTTCGATGGCCAAAGGGCAGCAACTCGTCGACTTTGCCATTCGTTTTGATTGTCATATTGTCGAGATCGAGAAAATTCACCAAGCCGTGTTGCAAGCCTGAAACGAACGCTCCGGCTGGGGCGTCTCTTATACGGCCATTCTTAACGAGGGAAAGCCGTGCATCATCGCTATAATATAGTCCCATTTTTGCTATTGCTACTGTATGGGCCGCTTGCCGCCTTGCCCGGCGCGGGCGATCATCCGGTGCAAGCACGTCTATTGGCGACCGTCGACGCGGTTGTGCCTGACCGATCCTTCAAAATTGGTGTCGAGCTCAAGATGGAAGAGGGCTGGCACACGTACTGGTCTTTCAGCGGTGATAGCGGTTTGCCGATCGAAATCGCATGGCAATCGCCGGACGGATACACTGCTGGCCCGTTGCAATGGCCGCTACCGAGCAAATACGAAGAAGAGGGCGGGCTGACGGTTTACGGTTATGCTGACGAGGTTTTGCTCGCGGCCACGGTTGATGGGGCGGGCGGGTTGGTAGTCGGTGATACGCTGCATTTGGCCGCAGAGGTTAGCTGGCTGGTTTGCCGAGAGCTTTGCATTCCAGGAGATACGTCCTTGGCGTTGGCTCTGCCAGTGGCCAACGTAAATCGCCCCGACGTGCATCAAGCGCTATTTGATCGCTATGCAGCCCGCGTTCCCGGTGCGTTGGATAAGCGTGTCGAATTGGATGTTGTGGTGCGGGGAACGCGCGACCTCGAGGTTGAGCTGGGTTTTACGCGTGAGGCTTCTACTTTCTCTGCAGGTGAACAAATTCCCGACTTTTACCCGCAAGCCGCGGACGACTTCGACTTTTCAACG
>DQLG01000540.1 GCA_015660315.1 Candidatus Latescibacterota bacterium | reverse complement strand
CTGAGTAGACGCGCTACGATAAGATAGGGCAAAGTGGCGAGACCACCTTCGAATCTGGCATCAATCGAATACGACGCTGGAAAGAGAATGAAGGTGAAAAAGACCAGGCTCAGGCCGTATCGCGGGGAAATGGGTTTTCCCGTTACGTAGTACGAACCGTAGATGTAGATTTCCCAGCATCGCTTGGACGATAGTATAGATAGGGATAGTGGTTTGTCGTCGAGGCGCGCGGCGGAAATAAAGGCGAAGACGAGGATGGCGGGGGTCGCTATCAGCAGGGCGATCCCTATTAGCAAGATCATATCAGGTGCTCGGGTATAAAACACGGGCAAAGTAGCATGATCAGTAGGTGACCGCAATCGTGGCGCGCAGGCCCTGTTGTTGCGCGTCCCCGTCGATGAATACTTCGGCGATATAGATGCCGGGCACCGCGCGGTGCCCGTTTTTAGCGCTGCCGTCCCACGAGAGGGTGTGCTCGCCCGCGCGGGTGAATGTCTGTTGTTCAAAGGCGATGCGACCGGATAGGTCGTAGAGGCGCAGGCGCAGTGGGCGAGGCTCGAGCACGTTGACGAGGTTGACGCTCAGATGCAACTGGTCGTTGATGCCGTCGTCGTTTGGTGTGATGACTTGGCTGCTGAGTCGCAGGTTGGTCAACAGCTTGCTGCGGACGGGGAGGCGGACGATGTCGGAGTCGCTGGCGATGAGGGCATTGGCGTTGCCGGGGTCGACGCGTTGGCGGATGTCGCCTGACTCCAAAAAGGCGGTGAAGCGAGTCGACTGTAGGAAGACGGAGGTGGTAAAGCGCAGTTCGACCAATTCGCGGCTGCGGATAAGGCGAGGAAACTGCAGGCCTAAACGATTGTCGGTCGCGGTGAGTTCGACCGCTACGGGTTTGTCGTCGATCAGGGCTTCGACGAAGCGCAACGGGGTGGGGGTTTCGAGAGCGATGCGCGCGAAACCTTGCGGGGCCGAGCCGGCTTGCAGGAAATAGCTGAATTCGCTTTCGACGCCGGGTTCGACCTCGGCGGGGAAAATCTCACCGAAGACATCTTCGGCCAGCGGATCGGAGAAGTCAATGGCGAGAAAATCCAACGCCGCGCTGGCGCTCGGATCGTCTGAGGTCAAGCGGACATCGAGTTCCATATAGCGCCTGGGTGATGGCGAGAGGAAGGTCTCGCCGGAAGTACTGTATATTTTGCTCCAAGCACTCCAGTCGGTGCCGGCGGAGAATGTAGTGTCGATTTTGCCGCGGAAAGAGGGAATGAGCTTTTCGTAGCGGGCGGCGGTGACAACCTTGTTGTTTTTGTCGTGGTGGGTGATATCGAGGTCGAGGGCGTTGCCAGAACGCGAGCGAATTTCGAGCGCCGTGCCCGTCGGCGTGTCGGCGTCCCAGCGCAGAGCGGTGATATTTTTGTTGGCGCTGAAGTCGATTAGGCCCGATGCGAACTGTGCGTCGCGCGGGAAACCGAGGCCGTAGACCATTAGTTCTTCGATGATGCCGGCGGCGGCGCCACAGTCGCCGGCGCAGTTGGCGTCCCAAATCAGCCAGTTGACGCGCAGGAATCGGGTCGGCGTCGATTCGAAGGAGTGATCGGCGAAACCCTGCTGGTTGTTTAAGGTCGAGCGGCGGTCGAGGAATTTGCGATCCCAGATGAAGCTGCCGTCAGGCGAGAGCGAGCCGTCGGAGGTCAACACCTCGTAGAGGTTGAACTCAAAGCGGCGCAAGGAGAGGATGCGGTCGCCGATACTGCCCACGCTGGCCCCGCGGGTGTTGGTGGGACGCGGCACAATGCCGCTGACGATGCGGACCCAGTCAATCCAGTAGACCGCGCCGAGATCGACGGTGATCTCGCCCCAGACATCCTCGGGGCTGCGCACGGCGCGGCCGTAGCGGAAGCGGGTGAAGAAGTCGCCGTCGGCCAATTGAATGGCGTTACCGAGGGGCACGTCGTCGTCGGAGTCCTCGCCGATCTCGATATTTATGCTGCCGCTGCGATCGAGCAGGTTGAGGGTCAGGTTGTCGCCGAAGGTCTGAACTTCGATCTCAGCCAGGCGCGCGCCCTCGATGGGCAGGAGGTTCTTGACGCGCAGATAGCGGATCGGCGTGTGCTCGGATTGGTCGAGTTCAAAGACCACACGGTGCTTGTCGTTTTCCTTGAAGCGATGCTGGGTGCGGAAGGTCAGCACTTCGTTGAAAGAGGTGTTGCTCAGGTCGATTTGCGGCTCGCCGGTGGAGAGCAGCAGGTCGAAGAGCGCAAAGGGCGGCGCGTCAGCGGTGAAGTGCAGGATGACGCGGGTAGCAAAAACGCCGCGCCCCAGGTCGAGGTCGAGATACCAGGTGTCGGAAGGATCTTGTGGGTCGGGGCTCCAGCCGGTTGTGGGGTCGCCGTCGATGGTTAGGGCGGCGTCGCGTGGGTTGGAGCCGGCTTCGTGGATGCCGCCACCGAAGGCCGCAAGGTTGGGGACAGCGTTGATGTTGCGGCGCACGGAGGCGGGCGCGAGGCGACCGCTGGGGCTGACTTCGATGATGCCGCGGGGCAGGTTCCAGGTGTTCCAGTCGCGGGCCGAGTCGAAGCGGATCTCTTCGGCGAGAATAGGGAGGGCGAGAAGCAGGTGAGACAGATAAATGCAGGCAGCGTTGAATTTCATTAGCGTGTCTCTGTATTCCATTAGCGTATGTCTGTAGCGGACGAGCTGGATAAGGTGTATTCCTGTCGCTCATGTCGCAACACGGGTATCCCAGTGCCCGCATTCGTGCTGCGGGCTACGAGGGTAGTTCCCGATCCGACTATGCTGTAGAATTGGGGGCTGGCTAAGCCGCATCTGGCAATACGCCTTAGCCAGCCCTCGGTAGTTGTGGAATTTAATGGTGTATGACGTGCCTAACTCTAGGTAGATTGTGCAGGAATGTCAATTTGCTGTAAAGGTGGAAAATCAGAGACAAGTGTGCCTGAGAGGAGATGAAAATGGAATTGGACTGGAAGGCGATTGACCGGTGGATTTTTGGTGAGGCTTGGACGGGTTCTAAGGTGGGGGAGCATGCGGCGGTCTTATGTGAGGCGATTGGGCCGAGGTGGGCGTCGTCGGAGGGGGAGAACAAGGCGGTTGAATATATACGGGAGCAGTTTGTGGGGATGGGGTTGGCAGGGGTGGGGTTGGAGGAATTTGAATTGAATACTTGGGCGCATGGGCAGGCAGAGGCGCGCGTCGATGATGTTGCGATTGATTTGCTGCCCTATAACCGTTGTCCGGCTTGTGCGTTGGAAGGTCCGATCGTCGACGCGGGCTTTGGCACAGAACACGATCTCGACAAGGTGCGGGATCAGTTGAAGGGCCGCATCGCGGTGATGCACTTGGCGATGGAACCGTTTACCACGCCGGTGCCGGCAAATATCCGTTTAGCGGCGTTAGCCGAGGCAGGTGTGGTGGCGGTGGTGGCGATTGATCCGAAAGACGGGCGTCGCGTTGAATATCACAATGGCGGGGATTGGCGCGAACCGGAGACGGCGGAGCTGCCCTTTCCAGCGGTGACCACCTCGCGCGAACACGGAAGATTGTTACAGCAGTGGGCTAAAGAGGGGCGGAGGCTCAAGCTGGTGGTGGAAAGCCGGTTTTATAAGGCACCGGCGCACAATGTGGTCGGCG
>DQLG01000830.1 GCA_015660315.1 Candidatus Latescibacterota bacterium | reverse complement strand
TCGTCGATGACCTCGACGCGATGTACGAACGCGGTCTCGAAACCCGCGTCGAGACCGGAGGCGAGCCCGAAGACAAAGCCTGGGATCGGTGCGAGTTTTCTGCCGTCGACCTCAACGACTACCACTTCGTATTCGCCAGCGAGATCGAATTCGACGAGGTCAAAGGTTATTACGACGACGAAGTCTACGACCCGACGATCTCCTAACCTCGACAAGGAAATCCTATGAACGAGCAAGTAGCTTACACCACGATGAGCGAGCGCGAGAAATATCTCTTCGATCTCCAGGGTTTCTTAGTCGTCAAAAAATTCCTCGACGCCGACGAAATACAGGCCTTCAACGAGGCCATCGAAGCCAACGAGGACAAACGCGGCGAACACGCCAGCGGCCTCGAAAGCCCCGAACTGGCCGGCACGCACAAACGCGGCCACTACGCCGGCATGCTGACCTGGGACAAACCCTGGTGCCAACCCTTCCGCGACATCCTCGCACACCGCAAGCTCGTGCCCTATCTCAACACCTTCTTCGGCCGCGGCTGGAAACTCGACCACTCGCCCGATATCCTCACCGCCACCAAAGGCGCCGAAGGCCTCAACCTGCACGGCGACGGTCTCTCCACTTTCAACGGCTCGCGCTACTACACCCACCACAACGGGCGCATGCGCTGCGGTCTGATCAACTGCCAATTCTACCTCAACGACGTGCATCCCGGCGACGGTGGTCTTTGCGTAATCCCCGGCAGCCACAAAGCCAATTATTCATGCCCCGAGGACATCCGCCTTTACCAAGCCGATGAAGAAATCGTCTACCCAATCCCGCTTTCGGCCGGTGACTTAGTGATCTTCAACGAGGCCACCACGCACGGCACCCTACCCTGGCGCGGCGAGCAGGAACGCCGCACCCTGCTCTACCGCTACACGCCCAAATACATGCACTATGTCGGCGGCCACTACGAGACCAGCATGCCCGACTGGGTAGCCGAACTCACCGAGGCGCAACAGGCCGTACTCGAACCGCCCTATGTCTACCACCGCCCGCTGCTCGAAGACGACGGCGAAACGCTGGTTGCCCCCCGCCGCGAAGGAGAATAACATGGCACAGGACTGGCAACGCGACGAAGGCCCCTGTATCGGACTGGGCGAAGCCGGCGCCTTCGACGACATGCATCTTTTCGCTCCCTGCGTCGCCTATGAGGATGGCACCTACTCGCTGTGGTATAGCGGCTCGCAAAATACCGTCGCCGATCGCGTCTTCACCCTTGGCCTGGCCACCTCCAACGACGGCATCCACTTCGCCAAACACGATCGCACACCCGTCTGCCGCTTTACCGGCGGCCGCTCGATCCTCACCCCGACGCTCTTGCGCCATGCCGACGGGTCGCTCTGTCGCGAGCAAGGGCGGCTGCGCCTGTGGTTTTCCTCCTGCGACTTCCCCTCAGGCGACACACGCCACACGCTGCACCAAACCACCAGCGCCGACGGCATCACCTGGGACACCCCTTCCAACGAACAGCTCGAAAATGCCTACGCGCCGACCATTATCAAAGAAGACGGGCGCTATAAACTCTGGTTCACCGATGTCGGCCAGGAACCGTGGTGTATGCGCTATGCTGAAAGCAGCGACGGGGAAACCTGGCAAGTCACCCCCGAACCCGTCCTAGTCGTCGACCAGCCCTGGGAGCGCCATCGCCTGTTCTATCCGACGGTCGTCAAAATCGCCGGGCAATACTGGATGTGGTACGGCAGCTATAGCCAACACGGCGGCGAGGAAATGCGCACCGCCCTCGGCTGCGCCTACAGCGACGACGGCTTACAATGGCAAAAAGACCCGCAAAACCCGATCTTCGGCCCCGACGAGTCGCGCGACTGGGAATCGCATTATACGACCAGCCAATCTGTGTTGCGCCTAGACGACGGCTCTCTGCGCATCTGGTACGCCTCGCGGCCAGCGCCGCCTTTTGAGCACAAGTATTTCGCCATCGGCACGGCGCGCTGGCCGGACGCGCCTTAGGCGCACACCTGTGTTTACCTGAAAGAAAATCTCAAGCGGTCATTTCAAATCACGGAAGCGACAGGCCGATGAACCAACCCGAAACCTCTGTCACATCACGGATCGGACAATGGGCGTCCCGCCAACTCGCCGATTACGACGCACACCACCCCGGCACGCTATTTGCCGAGGGTCTCGTGCTGAATGTCGCGGAGGGGTATGAGCTTCAATCTGCCGTGGCGGAGTTGCGTCAACGCCGAGGGGAACAGATTATCGGTTACAAGGTCGGCTGCACGTCGCCGAAGATTCGTGCACAACTCGGGATCGATCATTGTGTCACCGGCAGGTTGTACGACTCGGAACAACACGCGTCTGGCGCCGTGCTCTCGCGCACGAGATACGCAAACCTTGCGATCGAGGGTGAGTTAGCAGTCGAGCTGTCGCGCGAGCCGACCGTGGATGATTTTTCCGGGGTTGAGGTTCCCGCGTGTGTGGCGCGCGTGTTTCCCGTGATCGAGTTGCACAATCACGTGATGCGAGGTAAGCAGCCGTCGGCGGGGGAGCTGATCGCTAACAACGCGCTACACGCGGGTGTTGTCGCAGGGTGCGGCGCCAGCGCCGAAGAAACTTCTGGTGAACCATTGCTGGCGATATTCGCCAATGATCGATTGCTTGATGAGTGTGAGGGCGCCTCACTGATCCAGACGATTGGCTCTTCACTGGAGTGGCTGATGGAAATACTGCGGGCTCGTGGCGAGCGACTCAGCGCGGGCCAGATTATTTTAACCGGATCGATCCCGAGCTTGATTCCGGTGGGTGAAGACTGCTGTATTCGAGTCGATGCCGCGCCGTTTGGTCGCGCGGAGGTGAAGTTTATTACATGACCACTTTTCCAGTAAGAGCTTTACGTGGTTTACGACGACAGGAAGGTTGAGACATGAAAGGCGTCGCAAAAATCGGTACAGTCGGCGAAGAGCGGTTTGTCGTTAGCGAGCAACACCTGATCGACTTCGCTTACGACGGGATGCCCCAGATCCTTTGCACACCGTGGCTGATCTGGTTCTTAGAACACGCGGCGCGCAACGCCGTGCTGCCCCTGCTCGAGCCGGGCGAGAGCACCGTCGGGGTCGTCCTCAACGTCGAGCACTTAGCAGCGACGCCCCTCGCAGTAGAGGTCGTCTGTCGCGCGCGAGTGTTCTACGTCGACGGGCCGCTGATCTCGTTCCAGATTGAAGCCTACGACGAGCACGAAGAAATTGCCCGCGGCATGCACAAGCTGCGCGTGATCGAGGCCGCCCGCCTTGCCAAAAGGATGCAAAGCAAGACGCGACAGCCCTAGCGGCATACAACGGCGCCGCCAGCCACTGACATACATCCACACTAGCCTAACGGAGCACTAAAAAAATGGCAAAATATAGCGTCGCCATCATCGGCACCGGTCGCATGGGTGGCCTAATAGAAGACGAACTCACGACGAATCAGTTTTCCAGCCCCTACGGTCACTATCCCGCCTATCAGGCCATCGCCGAAACCGAAGTCATCGCCGTCGCCAACCGCGGCCAGGAGCGCCTGACGCGTTTCGCCGAACGCTTCAGCTGCGGCAATACCTATCTCGACTACCGCGAGATGATCGAGAAGGAAAAACCCGATATCGTCAGCGTCACCACCCCCTCGCTCGCGCGTGCCGAACCGATCATCTTCGCTGCCGAGCACGGGGTCAAAGGCATCTACTCCGAAAAAGGTCTCTGCGCCTCGCTGGCCGAAGCCGACGCAATTACCGCGGCCTGCAAAGCACACGACGTCGCCTTCAACTGGGGTGCGATGCGCCGCCACCACGACGGCTTCAAGAAACTGCGCGATGCCCTCGCCGACGGGGCAATCGGCCAATTGCACTACGCGCAAATGTACAGTTACACGGATATCATAAAACACCACCCTCATACGCTTGACCTCGTCTCCATGCTTTTGGGCGATCCCGCCCCGCAATGGGTCGAGGGCCGCCTGGTCCAGCCGGGCGACCTGCTCGCCGCGAACGCCGCGCAACGCCCACGCGCCTATCCGTCCTACGACGCGGACCAACACGCCTTTATCCCGCCACCCGGCGAGGAAATCGCCGACCCGATGGTCGATTTCTTCCGTGTCGGCTACGAGGGCGGCGCCGAAGGCCATTTCCTGCCGGTCTCCGGCCTCTTCGACATCGAGGTCTACGGCAGCGAGGGCCGGGCCTTCGCCTGGGACAATGGCGAGACGATACGCATCCGCCGCAACAACCGTTCAGAAGGCACGATCGACGAAAAAACCATCCGCCCACAGGGCGAAAGCCCCACCGTCTGCACCATCCGCGACATCATCCGCCAAATCGAGACCGGCGAGCAGACTGCCGGCAATATCGACATCACCATGCAATCCGTAGAGGTACAATTCGGCCTGGCACATTCGCACTTGCAAGGTGGCGCCCGCGTAGAGCTACCGGTCGTCGACCGCTCGCTCTACATCCCCGGGGGCTGAAAAAATACACTATGCCAGCAACGCTATATTCCCAAAAATTGAGAGACCAGCGATGCAACTGACCCACCCCGACACCATAGCCGCGATAACAAAAAAGTGGCGCGGTAAACGCGACGCCAACAACCGCCCGATGGTAGCCGACCGCCTGCTCGAACGCATGCAATCGGTCACCATTGAAGAGGCCTGGCACGTGCTCACCGAACACGACTACCACCACAACTTCGCCGGCGACTGGACCGTGCTCTTTCCCGATCAGGTCTTGGTCGGGAGGGCGGTCACCTGTCGCTGGGTCCCTATCCGTCCGGAGCTGCATCAGGCGATCGTCGAGCAAGGCGAACGGGAGGGCCGAATCGGCTTCCCCAACTCATGGGTCATTGACGAGATGGTCGACGGCGATGTGCTGGTAGCCGACCTCTTCGGCGCGGTAAATCTCGTCGGCGATAATTTGACCACCGCCATCAAGGCCAATGGCGGGCGCGGCATGGTCATTGATGGCGGGCTGCGCGACTTGAGACGCATCAAGCAGATCCCCGACTTCTGCACCTATGTCAAACGCATCCACCCCGAAGCGATTCCCGGTGTCACCATGCCCGATATTAATGGTATCACCCGCATCGGCCCGGCGACCTGTATTCCGGGCGACGTGGTGTTGGGCACCGAGGCCGGGATTATTTTCATTCCGCCGCATCTGGCCGCCAAGGTCATTAAGTTTTCCGAAACGTGCGCACATTAGCATGAAATCGCGCCGTGTGCAAAACGGCGACGTCGGCTATATTCGCTACCTATACATAAATGCGACACAGCTAAAAAATAAACCGCGATTCCGCAATAACCCGGAGCACTATATAGATGCAAGCGATACTTTGCCCCTTATTCGCCATACTCACCGCCACCGGCGCCTTAGCTGACGACTGGCCGCAATGGCGCGGGCCGCAAGGCGACGGCGTCTGGCGCGAAACGGGCATTATCGATGCCCTACCCGACTCGGGCCTGACGGCGCGTTGGCGGATGCCGATCGCTAGCGGTTATAATAGCCCCACCGTCGCCGAGGGCCGGGTCTATGTCATGGACCGTCTCACGAAACCCAAACAAATCGAGCGCGTACACTGTTTCGACGCCGCAAGCGGCGAGGCCCTTTGGTCATACGAATATGCGCGCGACTACCGCGACGTCGGATATACCGCCGGACCACGCGCCAGCGTCGTGATCCACGAGGGGCTGGCCTATGCGTTGGGCGCGATGGGCGACCTGCACGTCTTCAGCGCGGCGACCGGCAAGATCGTCTGGCAACGCGACCTCAATGCCGAATACGCGATCCGCATGCCGGTCTGGGGCATCGCCGCGGCACCGGTCATCTATGGGGAATCAGTGATCGTGCACATCGGCGGTGAGGGCGCTTGCCTCGTCGCCTTTGACCACCGCACGGGCGAAGAGCGCTGGCGGGCGCTCGACGACCAGGCCAGTTATTCGACCCCGATCATCATTGAGCAGGCCGGACAGCAGGTGCTCGTCGTCTGGACCGGTGAGCACGTCGTCGGCCTCGATCCGGTTTCGGGCAAGGTACATTGGCAACACGCCTTCCCGCCCAAACAGGGCATCATCTCTGTCGCCTCGCCCGTCTTCGCGGGCAGCCGCCTCTTTTTAACTAATTTCTTCGACGGGTCGCTAATGCTCAAACTGCCGCCGGAGCAGTTGTCCGTGACGAGGACCTGGTATCGCGTCGGCGCTTCGGAACAGAAAACAGACGGTCTGCATTCGATTATCACGACCCCGTTGATCATCGGCGAATATATTTACGGCATCGACAGCTACGGCGAATTCCGCTGCCTCGAAGCCGCTACCGGCGCGCGCGTCTGGGAGGACCAGACCGTGGTGCCGCGCGCGCGCTGGGGCACGGCACATCTCACGCCACAGAGCGACAAAGTCTGGATCTTCAACGAGCGCGGTGACCTGCTCTTGACCAGTCTCTCACCCGAGGGCGTAACTGTGCACGGGCGCGCCCACCTTATCGACCCGACCCGCGATCAGCTCAATCAGCGCGGTGGCGTTACTTGGTCGCACCCGGCCTACGCTAATCGCCATGTATTCGTGCGCAATGATGAGGAGTTGGCCTGCTTTAGTCTCGCCGCGCAACCTTAATGTAGGAGGGGGACGGTCTGGTTGCGGGGTACGGCTCCGGGTGTTTTTAGTCCCCCGGGCCGTCGCCCCTCGGGTCGCCTTCGCGACCACTCCCCCGGCACATCCCGACCAGGCCCTTTTTCCACCACCCCACACCGAAAAACACCCTACGCCGCACCCCGCAACCAGACCTTGGAAATTGTAGTGGTTTCTGTTCGGGTCTTGTAACACTCTTTTGTTCAGCCTAGGCAACGCCAATGCATCTTCGGGGGCAAAGGCGTTTTTTATTTTTTATTGTGATTATACCCGGCCTGGCGCGAATAATAAGACAATACAAAGCTCGACCCTGACTTGAAGCCCTAAAGCGAATCGCAATGAAGAAAGACAGAGAGCAATTTCTCGACCTAATCCTGGAAAACAGGAAGATCATCTACAAGATCTGCCACGCCTATTGCCGCGGGCCAGAAGACAAAAAGGATCTCGAACAGGAAATCATCCTGCAACTGTGGCACTCGGCAGATAAATACGACGAGCAGTATAAGCTATCGACCTGGATCTACCGCATCGCGCTCAATGTCGCGATCTCCTTTTTGCGCAGAGAAAGCAGCCGCAAGAAAAGGCTCTCCCCCGTCGACCAGCACATTATCGAGCGCATCGCCGACGAACGAGAACCACAGGACCTCAAAGCCAATATCGAGCTGCTTTATCGCTTTATAAACCAGCTCGACGAGCTAAACCGCGCGCTAATGCTCTTGTATCTGGACGACCATCCCTATAAAGAAATCGCCGCGATCCTCGGCATCAGCGAGAGCAATGTCGCCACCAAGATCAGCCGCATCAAACAACAACTCAAACAAGCCTTTGCAACCGAAACATCTAAATAAGTGGAGGCACGACCGTGAATATGGAACTGCAGGACCTCAAAAACCTTTGGCGCCAACACGACGAAAAACTGGATAAGCAGATCCAGCTCAACACACAGCTATTAAAGAAAATGGAACTCAACAACACCCGCTCGGCGCTGCGCAAAGCAACCGTCGACCCGGTCTTCAGCCTGGTCTTCGGCCTAGTGATACTCATCCCGCTGGTGCCGTTCATCTACAACCATATCCAGCTATTGCAATACGCCGGCCCGGCTATCGGTCTCGCCCTCTACGCCCTGCTGCTGGTTATCGACAGCGTCTCGCGATTGTCGATCATCGACCAAATCGACTACGACGGCCCCGTGATCCAGATCCAGCGACAGGTGGAACAATTGAGCATCCACAACCTGCGCTACACCCTGCCGCTTAACTGCTCCTGGAGTATATTGTGGCTCTTCGTGCCAATCGTTGGTCTAAAGGCCTTCGCCGATTTCGATTGCTATGCGCTGCACCACGGTTGGATCGTATGGAACTTCGCCATCTGCTCGCTTTTGGGCATAGCCTTCGCCGCATTGGCTATCTGGTTTTCGCGAAACTATAACACCGACCGGATCACCCAACCGTGGCTCAAGCGCACAGTGGACCAATTGGCGGGCCGAAGTCTAGCGAAAGCCAGAGCCTCACTCAAGGAGATCGAGGACTTCGCGCGGGAAAACTGAGCATATCGCAGCAGATCGTGGCTTTCGATCGGACAATGAGCGTAGTCGAAAGCCACGATCTGCTGCGATATCAACATCTACCACACAACAATTTTAGATCCCGCACTACAACTCTTCCCACAAACCCAAGCATCCCTCGCCCATCAGCTCAAATTGCGTAAAGCCCTACCTAGGCAGTAACGCAAAATGCGATATACACCACTTATCGCCGATAAATCATAACATATTATAAATAATAGACCTATATTTAGCATTACAATTTACACTGCTTTTTTATCCTCTCTTCTTGACACCTATACATTTGTTCACTACACTAAAAGACAGAGAATTCCTTAGATTAGCAGGCACGTTTTTACAAACATCGGCTCCTCTA
>DQLG01000459.1 GCA_015660315.1 Candidatus Latescibacterota bacterium | reverse complement strand
GCGCTGTGATCAGCAGCTTATTCGGTCGGGTAGTCGATAAAGGTGACGGTGAAAGTCAGGCCTTCCCCGTCGGCGTCGATGATTTTGACGTGGTAAATACCCTCTCCGAGAACCAGGTCATTATAGGCCTCTTTGCCGTCGTCCGAATGCCACATCGTCGGGGCCGGGTCCGAAGGTGGATCCGTTTCTTCGATAATCTGGATTTCGAAATCGAGATCATCGATGTCGGCTCCGTCGACTTCAAGCGTAAAGCAACCGGCGTCGCGACCTGCGGGCAGGCTGATGGCCACCGCGTCGCCGATGCTCAATTCGCGGATCACGAGGTTGCCTGTGGTGCCATTGCAATCGGCTTGTTCCCATTCGCCATCTTCACCATCTTCGCTAGAACCATCCATAGGTTTATCCATCATTTCCATGGCGGCGTCAAAGGCGTCTTTGATCTCGTCCTTGCTCAATTTGCCGTCACCGTTGCTATCAAGAGCGCCAAAAGCGGCCTCAATTATAGCGCCGGGCCCGTCTTCTGGTAGGGTTGGCTCGAAATCAGCCGGGATGAACAAATGCGGAAAGGGAGGCGGACCCATGGGAGGACCTTCACCATCTTCTTTAGAACTATCCTTAGGTTCATCCATCATTTCCATGGCGTCATAGGCGGCTTTGATTTCGTCTTTGCTTAATTGACCATCTTCGTCCCCGTCGAGCGCATCAATCGCGGTTTCGACCAGGGCTTGGGGACCCTCTTCGGGCGCGGGCATCTCGGTGTCGGGCGGCAGGGGGATCATCAGGCCCGGCGGCGGGCCCATATGTTCGTGACCTTCGCCGCTCTCGTGGGACATGGCCATCGCTGATGCGGCGCTCATGATTAGGGCACTGGCTAATAATAGCATCTTCTTCAACATCGTAGGCTCCTTGCTATAGATGGGATCCGATCTTGACTAATTGAGGGTAAAAGGCGCTGGACTTACTCCCCTTTCTAATACCGCAGTCGCTTCTTGGGTTTCGCTTTAATGCGTCGCGAAAAAATAAGAGACGATCAAATAATGCCGTGTGAGAAATATCAAAATAGCCATATAGAGATAGTAAAAAATTCGTCTTCTATAACCAAGTAAAAACTGACGCGATGACATAGGCGATCTATAGTTTCTGTGTCATTTATTATATAGGTTATTTATAATCAAATAGTTATAATGTCGCCGTGTGGGTGATATGCAATTGACCTAGCCCAGGTGCAGGATAAGTCTACGTTGAGTTCGTTGATTGCCGACGCCATGGCAAAGCTTTAGATTTCCTAACTCCATACTATTACAAAGGATTAAGCATGGAAGTGCTTGGTGGTCCGCTCTTTGGTGTTGCGGGGGCGGGAGAATCGCACGGACCGGCGATTACGACGACGGTCCTAGGTTGCCCTCCAGGTCTCTGGGTCGAACGTGCGCAGGTGCAGCACTATCTCGATCGTCGGCGCCCCGGTGGCAACAAATTGGGCACCCCCCGTCGCGAAACCGACCAGGTCGCGTTGCTCTCGGGGCTCTATGCGGAAGATCACGACCAACTCCTGGCCGGACCGGTATTGAGCGTGCAACCCGGCGAAGGGGGGACGGAAACCTCGACCTATGAAGCCGGTTTCACCACGGGTGAACCGATTGCCGCGATTGTGCTCTCGGCGGCTAAACGTTCTGGCGATTACAAACAGTTCGCCGGTGCCCAAGGCCACGTCCGGCCCGGTCATACGGATCTGGTCAAACACTACAAATCGAAAGGTTTTGTCGACGTGCGTGGCGGTGGGCGTTCCAGTTTTCGCTCTACTGTTTCCGATGTGATCGGCGGTTCGATTGCGCGTCTCTTTTTAGCCGAGCATTTTGGCACGGCGATTTTTTCTTCGATCTGCCAGGTCGGCGCTTTGCAAGCGGATGTTTCGCTGGCGGGTCGGATCGAGGAACTGCTTGCCGAAGGGAAGCAGTTGTCGCCCGAGGTCTGCGCTGCGCTCGAAGCTGAGTTGGAGCAACGAGAG
Source organism: Candidatus Latescibacterota bacterium (assembly GCA_015660315.1). Taxonomy (GTDB): domain Bacteria; phylum Latescibacterota; class UBA2968; order UBA8231; family UBA8231. The sequence continues at coordinate 735 of DQLG01000459.1, read as the reverse complement.
TTGCATACGGTCGACGGGGATTTTGCAGGGCGGGCGGCAGAGTTAATCGCCAAGACGCGCAAGGAGAAGGATTCATTGGGTTCGGCGGTCGAGATCGTGGCGGTCAATGTGCCGGCTCTGGTTGGCGACCCGATCTATCAGAGTTTGAAGCTGCGTTTGATGGGCAGCCTTGGCGGTATGCACGCGGTCCAGGCTTGCGAGATAGGTGCCGGTAGCGCGGTGGCCTCCCGGAAGGGCAGCGAGAATAATGATACAATCCGCAAAGACGGCTATCAGCAGAATAGCCACGGCGGGTTGCTCGGCGGAATGAGTACGGGCATGCCGCTGGTCTGTCGGGTGAGCATCAAACCAACATCGTCGATTCCCCAGCCCCAGGATTCGGTGCGCAAGGACCTCGAAGAAATCGAGTTCCAGTTGCAGAAGGGACGCCACGATCCTTGTCTTGGCGTGCGTGCGGGTGTGACTTTGGAGTCGCGCTTGGCCATTGAATTGTTAAACGCGGTGCTGATGCATCAGGCGCGTCGCGTCGACGTGCAAAACTTCGAACTTTTCTAGAGGCTATCGAAAAAAATTGCCGGTCGTCGCCACTCGACTTCTGGTAATTTTTTTGCGGTGGTCTTACATCCGAAACGGGAACGGGTATGAGCCAGACCTACGCATTTGACGAAGTGGCCCGCCTGCCGCTGCCCGGTGACAATGTCGCCATCGCCACGCAGCGGCTCGAGGCCGGGACCG
>DQLG01000806.1 GCA_015660315.1 Candidatus Latescibacterota bacterium | reverse complement strand
CGGTCGGTATGGCTCGAGATTTATTTGAGCAGTACGAGTCGGTGCGCGAGCGTTTTGCCCAGGCCGACGAGGACTTGGGCTTCAAGCTCAGTCAGATCTGTTTCGAGGGGCCGGAAGACCGGCTGATGCAGACCGAGGTTACGCAACCGGCGGTATTTGTGCACAGTGTCGCTGCTTGTGAGTTGCTTATGGCCAAAGGGTTGGAGCCGATCGCTGTGGCCGGGCATAGCCTCGGGGAGTATTCGGCGTTGGTGGCGGCAGGAGCGCTGTCTTTTGAGGCGGCTCTGGCATTAGTTGGACCACGCGGTAAGTTGATGCAGGCCGCGGGAGTGGCGCGGCCCGGGGCCATGGGGGCGGTGATCGGTTTAGGCGACGACGCTCAGATTACAACGCTTTGCGAACAGGCAGCGGATGTGGGGGTGGTGGTGGCGGCGAATTTCAATGCACCGGGTCAGGTCGTCGTATCCGGCGAACAGGCTGGGGTTGCGCGACTCGGAGAATTGGCTTTGGGCGCCGGCGCCAAACGATTTGTCGAGTTGGCCGTCAGCGGGGCTTTCCACTCGCCCTTGATGCAACCGGCCGCCGAGCAGATGGAGGCGTTGTTACAGGCTGCGCCTATCGTAGCACCTCGAGTGCCCGTGCTGACCAATGTTTCGGCGGCTCCGGTTGTGGATCCCGAAGAACTGCGCTCGCATTTAATTCAGCAGATTACCAGCTCGGTGCGTTGGACCGAAACGGTGCGCAAGCTAGCGGCGATGGGCATTGATCGTGCTTACGAAATTGGACCCGGAGCAGTGTTAAAGGGCTTAGTGCGCCGGATCGAGCACGGGCTGGTGGTCGATTGCGTCGGCAAAGTAGAGGAAATTGCAGTAGCTAAGGGAGTGGAGTGATATGGGGCTGTTAGACGGAAAAGTCGCGGTGGTGACCGGTGGGTCGCGGGGGATTGGTCGGGCTATTGCGCTGCGTTTGGCCGCAGAGGGCGCGGATCTGGCGATTTGTGTCCGCAATGTCGAGGCAGCCGGTGCTGTTGCCACTGAGATCGAGGGGTTGGCTCGCCGTTGCCTGGTGCGCCAGGTCGATGTCGCGAATGCACAACAAGCCAGCGAACTGATCGAGGCGACGATCGGAGAATTGGGCCGTTTGGATGTATTGGTCAACAACGCCGGCATTACCCGCGATGGGTTGTTGATGCGGATGAAGGAAGAGGATTGGGACGAGGTTCTAGCGATTAATCTCAAGGGTGCCTTTAACTGCGCGAAAGCGGCGGTGCGGCCGATGCTCAAGGCGCGCGGTGGGCGGATTATCAACATTACCTCGGTGGTCGGTTTACAGGGAAATGCGGGTCAGGCCAATTATGCGGCGTCGAAAGCCGGGTTGATCGGTCTGACCAAGAGTTTGGCGCGAGAGTTGGCTTCGCGTGGGATTACTGCGAACGCCGTGGCGCCGGGTTTGGTCCCCGATACGGGGATGACGGGGGAGTTGGCTGAAGATATTCAAGAACAGATGCTGGCCGGCGTGCCTTTGGGCCGGGCGGGGACGCCCGAGGACGTGGCGCACGCGGTGGCTTTTCTGGCTTCCGAGCAAGCCGCTTATATCACTGGCCAGGTTTTGGCGGTCGATGGCGGGATGGTTATGTAGATAGCGGTTGAAAAATAGATCGCAAGTCAACTATATTTGACGCTGTAAAGACATTTGTTGCACTATCCACCCACTATCCAAGGGGAAAACGAAATGGCTAATATTGATGAACGCGTAAAGGACCTGGTCGTCGAGCAGTTGGGCGTGAGCCAGGATCAGGTGACCCCCCAGGCCTCTTTTATCGATGACCTGGGCGCCGATTCACTTGATACGGTCGAGTTGGTCATGGCCTTTGAAGAGGAATTCGGGATCGATATTCCGGACGAAGATGCTGAGAAAATGGTGACCGTCAATGACGCGATTAAATACCTGGAAGAGAACAGCAAGGCTTGAGCGGAGGCGCCGTAAGTGTCTAGACGTAGAGTTGTAGTTACGGGTTTGGGGGCGTTGGCCCCCAACGGCAACGACCTGGATTCGTTCTGGGACGCATTGGTGAATGGGCGTTCGGGTATCGGGCCGATTACCAAGTTCGACGCCTCCGGGCACCGGGTTAGGATCGCCGGAGAGATCAAGGATTTTGATCCTGAGTCCGTGCTTGATCGCAAGGATGTGCGGCGAAACGACCCTTTCACCCATTATGCTATGTATGCCGCTTTGCAGGCGGTCGCTCACGCCGGACTGGATCTGGAAGTGGTCGACGCTGAGCGTATGGGGGTTATTTGGGGCTCGGGCATCGGCGGGATCACCACCCATGAGGCACAGCACACCATCCTGATGGACAAAGGGCCGAAACGCATTAGCCCGTTTTATGTGCCGATGATGATTTGTGATATGGCCGCGGGTATGATCTCGATGGTGCTCGGTGCTAAGGGGCCGAACTACGCGACCGTATCGGCCTGTTCGTCGGCGGGCCATGCCCTGGGCGAGGCCGCGCGCAAAATCCAGTATGACGAAGCGGACGTGATGGTGACTGGTGGATCTGAAGCGGCGGTCACTTCTATTTCCGTCGCCGGTTTCGCTTCGGCCAAGGCGCTATCGACCCGCAACGACGAGCCTGCGCGGGCCAGTCGGCCTTTTGACGCGGAGCGCGACGGTTTTGTGCTCGGTGAAGGAGCAGGCGGTATCGTGTTAGAGGAGTTGGAACACGCCAAAAGGCGCGGGGCTGTGATCTACGGCGAGTTTCTGGGCTTGGGGTTTACCGCCGACGCCTATCATCAGACGGCGATGGCACCGCAGGCCGAGGGCGGCACCCGGGCAATGCGCATCGCCTTAAAGGACGCCGGTTTGCATCCTAGCGATATCGATTATGTCAACGCCCACGGCACTTCGACGCCGATGGGCGACAGCCAGGAGACGATGGCGATCAAGACGGTTTTCGACGGCCATACCGATAAGATGGCGATTAGTTCGACTAAATCGATGACAGGGCATTTATTGGGGGCGGCTGGGGCGGTCGAGAGCATCGCCTGCATCATGGCCCTCAAAAACGGAGTTTTGCCACCGACAATCAACTATGAGAACCCGGATCCGGAGTGCGACCTGGACTGTGTGCCCAACCAGGCGCGGCAGACTGGGGTAAACTACGTCCTCAACAATTCTTTTGGTTTTGGCGGTCATAACGTGGCGCTGGTCTTTGGTCGTTTCGCGGACTGAGCCCTTTACTTACCCGTCTCTATAGCAGGTTTTATGGGCTGGCTTTCGGATTTCTGGCACCGCTTCAAGCCGAGTGGTGGTAGCGGAGAACTTTCGTTCGAGTCGCTGCGCACGCTTGAGGACATGGTGGGTTATCGATTCCAGGAGACTGGATTACTGGTCAAGGCGCTCAAACATCGTTCGTATGTCTATGCTAAGCAGGGTAGCGGTATCGAGTCAAATGAGCGACTTGAGTTTCTCGGTGATGCGGTGTTGGATCTGCTGGTGGCCGAGTTTCTCTTCCGCAGTTTCGAAGACAAGCGCGAGGGCGACTTGACCCAGATGAAATCGCTATTGGTTAGTCGCACGGTGTTGGCGCGTCAGGCGCGCAGGTTTGGTTTAGATGCATTTGTGTTGCTCAGTGTGGAGGAGCGCGATTCTGGGGGAGGGCGGCAACCCTCGATCCTCTGTGATGCCTTTGAGTCGCTGATCGGGGCAATATATATCGATGGCGGTTTGGAGCCTTGCCGCGGGTTTGTACAGCGCGCGGTGCTCGACGATTTTCACGAGTTGATCAAGCAAGACGACTATATCAATTTCAAGAGCAAGTTGCTCGAACACTCCCAGAGCTTGGGCAATGGCCACCCGCGCTATCTGGTGCATTCGGAGGAAGGGCCTGACCACGATAAGGTTTTCAGCGTTGAGGTCAGCATCACCGGTGAGCGCATTGGGCGCGGGCAGGGCCGCAGCAAGAAAGAAGCGCAACAGATGGCGGCCAAAGATTCATTGAAGTTCTTGGAAGCCTTGTAATGGCGCCCTGGCGCGTCATTGACACGGGGGCAAACGACGGCGCCTATAATATGGCCGTCGACCAGGTCTTGGCCCAAGGGGTGGCAAAGAGCCCGGTACTGCGTTTTTACGATTGGGATCCGCCGGCGGTCTCTTGTGGTTATGGTCAGCGGTCAGAGCGCGAAGTGGATTCGGCGGTTTGCAGCGCGTTGGGTATCGACATCGTGCGTCGGCCCACCGGCGGCCGTACCGTGTTGCATTGGGAGGAACTGACCTATAGCGTCGTCTGTGATCCCCGCGATTTAAATGTGGGTGGTGGTGAGGGCATAGAGGGCGCGCACCGGACGATCGCCGAATGTTTGGCGGCGGGGCTGCGCCTTTTCGGTGCGGTGGTTGAAGTTGAGCGAGTCCGTCGCCCGATTGAGCGGTCGCAGGGGCCCAGAGCGACTGCGCCTTGTTTCAGTAGTACGGCGCGTTGGGAACTCAAGTGTCAGGGGCGCAAGTTGGTAGGCAGCGCGCAACGACGTTTCCGTGATGGCTTACTGCAACACGGATCGATCCTGCTCGGG
>DQLG01000412.1 GCA_015660315.1 Candidatus Latescibacterota bacterium | reverse complement strand
CTCCGTCAATGTGCACGGCCTCGACGACACTCCGAGGGATAACCGCAACCTCACTACCGCGCGCGACCTCTCCGAGATTGGGCGCGCGCTGTTGATTCACCCCGAGGTTCTAGAATGGTCTTCGATCCGCTACAAGCCCTTCCGCAACGGCGAATTCATGCTTTATACCACCAACAAACTCCTAGGCCGTTTCCAAGGGCTCGACGGACTAAAGACCGGTTATACGCAACGCGCCGGCTCCTGCTTGGTCGCCACCGCAAAACGCCATGAGATGCGCCTGATCTCGGTCATACTCGGCGCGCGCAGGGAAAAGATCCGCGACCAGGAGACCCGGCGTCTGCTTAGTTGGGGGTTTAATACGTTCTCAAAAGTGCCTATCGTCAAAAGCGGCGAGCTAATAGGCAAAGTAGCCGTCGACTGGGGTTTCGAGCCCAATGTCCGCGTTCACACCAAGGACACGATCTTCGCCGTGCTCAGCCCCGAGCAGGAGAAAAAGCTAGCGCGCCAAATCGAGATGCCCAGTGAATTACCCGCCCCCATTGAAGGCGGTGCCGAGTTGGGCAAGCTCAAAATATCACTCGGCGACAGCCTGCTGGCCGAGGTGTCCATCGTCGCCGAAAAAAGCGTCGAGCGCATGGGGCTATGGGACAAACTGATGACCTATTTCTAACGACGAAAAAAACGACTGCCCACCCAGGGCTTTGCAGATTGTAGACCTACTTGTGGTAGCGGCCTCCGGCCAAAATATCAAAAGACCGGTAAAGCGCTTCCAATAAGAGCAGTCTGACCAGCTGATGCGAAAAGGTCAGCGACGACAGCGACCACCGTTCTTGCCCTTGCCGTTCCACCCCTTGCGGCACGCCCTCCGCGTCCTTCCATTTGCCGATCGCGTGCAGTTCGACGTTCACGTGCCGGGAAAGCCGTTTTAGATATTCCCCCTCCGCCCCTTGTAACTCTGCGTTGCGATTCTTCTGGTAACTGACAATACTGATCTTCATTGACGTTAGTAGTTGTCCGGCGCAATCGACAGTGCGCGGTTTTCTAGTGGCAATGCCACCCGCGCACCACCTTGCCGGCTCGACTCGACGATGCCGAAGATCATCTCCTGACTGCGGCAGGCCAGTTCTAAATTGCCCTGCGTATCGCCGTCGGTATCCAGCGCCCGCACGATATCTTGCATCCCCCGCAAAGTCCCACTCTCGATCACCGCCGGCGGCGTTTCCACCGGCCGAAAATCCCCGTGCTCGTCTTTCTTGCGCAAGCTATACCCCATGCCATTGCTCAAGGTCCTGAGCTTGCCCTCCGTACCACCGATCTCGAATTCCCACCCCGGCGCCCCCACCAAATAGGCGTGTACCCCATTCTTAAACTTGACATAGCCGTTGCTAATCGCCGGATCCTTTGTCACCCGATCGCCGTCCCAATCCGCGTCCACGGTATCCGTCGTGCCCTGCGCGAATTCCGCCTCCGCGTCGTGTGCGAAAAAGAGCATCATATCCGTCGCGTGTGTATGCCCCCACTGCGCAACACTGATCCCGCAATGCGCCACCACGGTCTGCACCTCGCCTATATCACCGCGCTCAATCATCGCCCGCGCGTCGCGGTAGAGTGCGGCGTAACGCCGCTGGGTGCCATAGTTAAATTTCACACCGCGCGGTGTGCAGGCGGCGCGCATCGCATCCATCTCATGCACCGCATTGCACAACGATTTTTCGCAGTAGATACCCTTGACCCCGGCCTCGGCCGCGAAAATCACCTGCTCGGCGTGCGGCCCCGGCCTGGTCGCGATGCTAACCACATCGAGATTTTCCTTCTCGATCATCTGCTTGTAGTCTCCATAGGCCTTTTGCGCGCCATATCGCGCGCGGATCTGCTCGGCCTTTTCCTCGATAGGGTCGCTGACGGCGACCAGTTCCATACGCTCACAAGCGACGATCGCCGCCGCGTGCGAATAGGGCAAATAGAGGTGGGCATTGGGGCGGTCTTTTACTTCGTCGTCGATCGTGGCGCCCATGCGCCCGCAGCCAATCAGGCCGACGCGGTAGGTAGCAGACATTCAAGTCCTCCTTAGATTATTGGGATCTTGACTAGGTCGTTATTTTGCGGTAGATTATTGTTCCGTCTGCAATAAAGGAAATGCACCAAAGGCTGTAAAGCCTTTGGCGTTGATTGCAGTCGACAGGCTGATAAAAGAATGTTACAAAAGAATTTGGGCGATTAGCTCAGCTGGCTAGAGCGCCTGCTTGACATGCAGGAGGTCCGCAGTTCAAGTCTGCGATTGCCCACCATTATTTAACCCCCAGTTAACGCTGGGGGTTATTTTTATGTTCCAGTGACCGGATCACTTGTTTTGGTCCACTTAGGTTGAGACCTTCTGGTTGTTTATAAAGCCTTCCGGGCTGAGGTAGCCCAGCTGACTATTAGGTGCCGCCATCATCAGGAATGCGCAGCGTGCGCTGAAACTCCACACTGAAATGCGGACTGACCTGAATCGTATTGTTGCGGACATTGATATTGAGCATAGTGCGTTCTCCTTTTTAGTCTTCCAATAGATAGATCAATCAAACAGATCGGCCAGCTTTTCTCTCAGCTGATCTGCAGGATGGTATCCTTCAATCCGCCGCACTATCTGCTCTTCATATACAATATCCAGGGTAGGAAACATGATGATGCTATGGTGGTAACACGCTTCATCCTGATCGGTCTTCTGGTCCAGGTGAATTGGCAGAAAATCAGGAAGGATCCCCTCTACTGAATCCCTCATACCCTCTATCCCTTCCATGGCAAATAACACAAAGGTCACTTCCTCAGAACGCGGCAATGTACCCCCTGTGAAATTTTTATCTCGCTCTACAGTCTCAGCGTCCAGACCGGGAAATAAGCCGGAACGGCGACAGGATTCAGGCCGGGGTACCGCAGTTATAGTAAAAAACCTGACGACTTTACCCGATTCATTAACTTCTACCGTCGTATAACCGATTAGATCTCCTATCCCGGACTTACCGAAGGTGCTTTTCCGCTGATAGAGCGCGACACATGGATTGCCATCCATACTCTCTTGAGCCAGTTCGGCGCGCACTAGGACCGATGCTCCACTGCGGCGGAGAGTATCGAGTTTGCCGCTCAGATAATGTGCCACAGCCTCCCTGCCCTCGAGATCCTCCAGCACAGATTGAGAACCATAGGTGCATTCATCGGCCAGCAGATTGTCAATAAATCCGAAGTCCAGACGGTTAAATCCGACCGCAATCTGAGCGCACAATCCAGCCTGGGTCGGATTGCGAGAATCCCCGATCCATTGTTGTAGCGCTGGTGATATGAAACTATTCATAGCATTTTCCTCCTCTCAATCCTCCAAATACTCATCCCACTCCCTCGGCGCCGCCATCACCCGATGGTCCTGTTCGCCCCGCTGATGCTT
>DQLG01000550.1 GCA_015660315.1 Candidatus Latescibacterota bacterium | reverse complement strand
GAGAAATGCGGTTAAAAAACCAGCAGAAACCGCTCAAGATGGAGCAATACGGTTAAGAAACCGAGCAGCAACCACCCAAGTTTCCGCGGTGCGACCGCACCACTCGCACCGACTGCGGCAGATAACATTAGAACGCCACAACACACAAAAGCCGCTCGATCCCGAAAGATCAAACGGCCTTTGCATATTGGCGACCTAAATCGCTATCCCTCTCATTCAGGCTACTGCGAAAATTGCCTCAACCTCAACAGCCACACCCGTCGGCAACTGCGCAAAACCCACCGCGCTGCGCGCATGGAAACCATCGCCGTCCTTGCCAAAAATATCGTGATACAGATCCGAAATGCCGTTGATCACCAGATGCTGCTCGGTAAAGTCCAAGGACGAGTTGACCATGCCGAGCAGCTTGACGACCCGCAAACCGTCGAGGCTGCCGACCTCCTGGTGCACCGACTGCAGAATCTCAATACCGCACTCCTTGGCCGCCGCATAGCCATCTTCAACGCTGAGACCAGCGCCGAGCTTGCCCTTGATATCCGATACGTGCCCCGAGGTATAAAGCGTATTGCCGATGCGGGCGACCATATTCAGGTAGGCCTTCTCCGCGTTGTCGGGAAATTCAATACCCAATTCTTTTGCTTTTGCTTCTGCGCCCATTACTGGTTTCTCCTGTTAGGTATATGTGTGGTCCATTCGTAGTTTGCCTCCCGGCTCTGGGCCGGCCAGTCAAAACGTCCATGTTTCCAGCCTCCGCAACCATAGCCTTGTGAATAATAGACCCAAGACGCGTATTCTTCAAATGCCGCGTCGAGACTTTCGAGATAGACCGAATCCTCATCCATCAATAGAGGTGTAGGGTTGGCGGCAAATGCCGCAGAGGCTTTTACCCGCTGCAACTGCACCCGCAATTCATCCATCATGTTCTGCCGTCCTTCCCCAGTTTAGGGTTAGGCATCCTGGGAATTGACTCTTATTGGCTGCAGATATAAAAGCAAACAAGACATTGATATTTTGTCTACCTCTGCGCGCGGCAACACAAGCGGCAAACATCTCACGAGAGGGCTTTGTGCGAATTGTTCGGACGCTCAGAAAATTGATTTTGCGTCCCGCCTGTAGGTCCGCTATTTTAAACCCCCGTGCGTTATAATCACGCAATTTACTACATCCAGGAGCCGGACAATGACCACATCGTCACAACCCGAAGCCACCGACCAGGACGAACTCGCCGACGGTGACGTGCTGACCGAGGGACCACAATACAACGAGCCACCCAAGAAAACGCGCATAAAGTGGTATCGCCCCCGCATCGCGCGCGAAGACTTGGCCGATCTCAATAAACGCAGCGATTTCCTCGGCTTCGTGCAGACGCTCGGTTATCTGGGCATACTGGCCGCCGCCTCGGGCGCCGCCATTTATTCATCGCTGCACTGGCCTTGGTATGTCACCGCACTATTGATCTTCATCAATGGCCATTTCTGGCATTTCCTGATCAATGGCTTCCACGAACTGATCCACGATTCGGTGTTCAAGACCCGTTGGCTCAACCGTGCCTTCCTGCGAGTATTCTCCTTCCTGGGGTGGTATAACCATCACCACTTCTGGGCCAGTCACACCGAACACCACAAATACACGCTGCATCCGCCCGACGATCTCGAAGTCATCCTGCCGGCTACAATTGACTTCAAGGCGATCCGCAAGATCGCCCTAGTCAACCATCGCTATGCCTACGACCTGCTCCAGAGCAAATTCAAAGCGTTCCGTGGCCATATGCCCGAGGATACGTGGAGCAACATGCTCTTTCCCGAAAGCGACCCCGGGCGCCGCCGCGCCTACACCAACTGGGAGCGCATCATGTTGCTCGGACACCTGGCGATCGCCGCGACCGCTTTAGCCTTCGGCTATTGGGCCGTACTATTTGTCATCACCTTCCCCAAAGCTTTCGGCATGTGGCTGCAATTCTACTGCAACTCCGCTCAACATGTCGGTTTGCAGGACGAGGTGTCCGACTTCCGCCTCTGTTGCCGGACGATCTATCTCAATCCTGTAGTGCAGTTCCTCTATTGGCATATGAATTACCACACCGAGCACCATATGTTCGCCGCGGTGCCGTGTTACCGGCTCGGTCGCCTGCACCGAATGATAAAACACGAGATGCCCTATTGCCCCAATGGCCTACGCGAGACATGGAAACATATCGGCGGAATCCTGCAAAAACAGCAAGAAGACCCGAGCTATGTCTACAACGCCGAAGTGCCCAAGGAATATCCGGCGCCCACTTAAACGGCTCTGCAAGCCGTTAACCCGACACTTTACCCGTCCCTGCCGATAGAGCTGTACACATGCCAAGAGTATTAAGCAAACGGAGTATAGACCTCGTCTTCGTCCTCGTCCTCACCATCCTCTTTGTCGCACATCCCGCCCAAGCGCTCACCGGCGACCTAAACTGCGACGGTAAAGTAGATTTCTCCGACTTCTTCATTTTCTCCGACAACTTCAACTCCTCAAGCGAAACGACGCCACTAGTCGGTGATTTCGATAACAATCGCAGCGTCGACTTCTCTGACTTCTTTGTCTTTTCCGACAACTTCGGCAAAGAAGAAACCGTAGGACCGGAGTGCGGAGAAACCGACAGCACACCAACCGAAACTGAACAGGCGGCCACCACCGACTTCTACGCACCGCAAGTATTCGCCAACATTCTCGCCGCGACAAGAACAATCGCCTGGACGCCTCTTACCGGCTCGCTGGGCGACCGCGCGCGCCTGTCCTTGGGCGTCGAAGGCACACAAGACCTGTTAGTGATCGACGACAGCGATAATCCCTACGCCGCCACACTCAAGATCGAACCCGGCATGACCGCTACCACTACGCACAGCAACGATGCGCTGCTCAAGGCGATGTTCAAGTTGATCGAGGTCGGCATCGACACCTATATGATGGTCTCCTGTAAACACGCCAACTATGCCGTTGACTTGGCG
>DQLG01000207.1 GCA_015660315.1 Candidatus Latescibacterota bacterium | reverse complement strand
ACAACGCCAGACGCAATGTCGGGTGCAAAGTCGTCCACTCAGTCGCCGTGTCGGCTGTCTTGAAATTATGCGGCGGATAGTGCGCGGTGCCATAATAGCCCAAGACCAGAAACATCAATGAAGTGATAAAGACTGCCAAGCCCATCTTGCGCAACGAACGGAGACGGAAACCGACAATACAGACCAGCGCCAATAATCCCCCGCCCACGAATAACCCGGCGACCACCGCCAACCACCCAGCCGTCGGATCCGCATGCAATAGGACCAACTGCACGCGGATCGTGGTCAATAAGGCAACTATTCCTCCGACGATACACCAGAGCAAGAGCGGCAACATCAGAATCCTTAGGCGTAATCGCGCCGGCCTAGGAGGCGGAACTCACCGCGCCGCAACCAACTCCACCCGACGTAGAACATTGCTAACACCAAACCGATTTTGAGCATCAGGAATAAGGCGGCGAAAATCCCGACGACGACGCCCAACGCCGCCTTGAAGGCCAGAATCACCCCGGCGATCAACGCCAAGGCACCGATGACCCGCCCTAAAATACTCTCGCCATTTATCCAGCGCTTACCCATATAGAGCGCCCCGGCCGCCAATAGCGCGATTGCCGCAACGGTAATAATGCCGAAGATACCGCCGATCACCGGAAAAATTAGCTCAAATGCCAAGACACTGCCCCAGATCAACAATACCACGCCCAAAATCTTAGCCAACATGATAAACTCCTCTCCTAGTCTTCTCGCGAATTCTGGTATTTACCTTCGAGACGATCGCATTTCTCACTCAGATCGATCATCACGTCTTGCGTATCGATCACAAACCCAAGGCGGCGAATCTGGATTTGGGCGATAGGTGACTCACGAGCCCTTACCCAACTTTAACTCTGCCAATTCTTGTTCGACCTGACGATCGCGTTCGACCTGGTTCAGCTCTTGTTCGACCTGGCGATCCGCATCGAGTTCGCGCTGGACCTCCGCTTCGGCGACGAGCTGTTCGGACTGCTGCTCGAAGCGCGCCAAATCGCGCTCATGCCCCCGCACTCGCTGTTCAGCGGCGGCAAAATGGGCAACGGCCTCAACCTCATCTGCGACACCAGCAGGGCTTGCCTGGCCGCTTTTTCGCTCCGCGCGATAGCGAGCCACCAGCTTTTCCCGGCGCGCTCTTACCTCTTGCAATTTCCCGCGCAATTCCTCTACCTGCACCCGCAATTGCGCCACCGCCTCCCCACTCTCCGCCAAGACCGGTTCTAAGCGATCATTCGTCTGTTCTAGCCGCGCCTTTTGCGCTAGGACCAAGCGCGCATAATCCTCATCCCCTGCCTCTACCGCCCCTTCAGCTTTTGCCTGCCAAACCTGAATCTGTTCGCCATTGCGCTGTACTTCGCGCTCAAGCCGCCGCTGGGTCGCCATCGCCGAGGCCAATGCCGCTACCGCTTTATCTACTTCCTCCTCGACATCGCGAGTTATTTGATCGACCATCTTTACCGGATCCTCGATCCGATTCAATGCCTCGTTGACATTCGACTTCAAAATATCAGCGATCCGATCCATCGTTCCCTTAGCCATGATATATGCTCCCGTGTTGTATTTTTACATTTTCTTGCTTTATCCAGATACTATGCAAGCACCGTGCCAGGTTGAAATCAATTTTCTAATAAGAATTAAGCCCTTGTTTATTATGGATTTAATAAAATGACAATAAAAATAAATAGGCCACCGCCGCCAATCTACTGGCGAAGCTCGCCAAAAAAGAAAAAGCGACCATCCGACTGGAGGACGACCGCTGTTATTCTTTGCACCGTTATTTTTAACCAGCAGCTAAAGCGCCGCCGCGGAATTCGTGTAGTTGGCGTCTGCGCCTGGCGAAAGGCGACTCAATATCGTATTTGCGGCACAGCCGGCTAAAGCTGCGGGTCGTAATACCCAATGCCCGACTGGCGTCCTGATTGCATTTATAGACTCGGGCCACCCGTTCGATCTGGTCCCTGCCAAACCCCTTTTCCATTGCGACATCCTCCATTTTGCGGTGAATAATTTTATCTCACTTATAGCAAGAGGTATGCCCAAATTTTACAAAATACACAATTTCATTATTAACAATAAGATACATCAATTTAAGAAAAGCACACTAAAAGCCCATATTGGCGAATCGCGCCAATGGCGGCGGGATCCGCCAAACGATCACAACAACTCCCGCCCTTCGACAAATACGCGCATCACCTCTAGATCCTCATCCAATAGTAGTACATCTGCGCACTTGCCCTTTGCCAAACTACCGATATCTTGTCGCCGCAAAATCTTTGCCGGTGTCGCACTCGCCATACGCACAATCTCGGGCAACCCAGCACCAGTTTGGGCATAACAGGTCCGCACCATATGGTCCATGCCCATACAGCCAGAAGCCAAGGCACTGCCATCCGGCAGAATGCCCACCCCATCGCGGCGCACAAAGGGTGCCCCACCTTCTAAAGGACCGAACATATATTCGCCATCCGGTAAATCCAATGCCCGATTGCAATCGGTGACCAGCGCCAAGCGCTCAGGTCCTTTGAATTTTAAGGCCAGCCGCAATAAATCCGCCGTCAGATGTTTGCCATCAGCGATAACCTCGGTCGTTAGTTCGTCGAAGTAGAGCGCCGCTTCCAGGGTCCCACCGCGCATCGGATAAATCGGCGCCCCGGGCAACGACCGCAATTTACTCTTATCGGACATCGCGCAGAATAGATGGTCGACGTGTCGCGCTCCCCATGCCAAGGCCTTTTCGACCTCGACAAAAGTGGCGTTGGTATGCCCGAGGTTAAGGCAAATTCCGCGTTCAACAATAGCGCGTGAAAAAGCTTCCGCACCGAGCAACTCCGGCGCTACCGTAGCCGAAGCGATCGCCTCGCTGCGCTGAAGAAACGCTGCGTATTCTTCCGGCACAGGTGGACGCAGCGCTGCACCGGGATGACAGCCTTGCGCACCTGGGGCAAAATAGGGGCCGTAAAAATGCGCACCCAATATTCGCACACCAGGCACACCATTCCACAAAGCAAAACCGCGTTCGGCTACTCCCGCGACCGCCAAATCGAGCGCCGCCAATATCTGCGCGAAAGGAGCGACCGTCGTCGTCGGCGTGCAACTTGTCGTCCCGTGCCGGGCATGCGCCCGCAGCACCGTTTGCCAGGCCTCAACCGTAGCGTCCATAAAATCTGCGCCGGCCCCACCGTGCACGTGCAGATCGACATAACCGGGGCCGATAAAACCGCCGCCGGCCTCCACTCGTTCGGCTCCCGCAGGGCAAGGGATCTGCGCCGCGCGCCCCGCAGCGACGATCTTACCTCGCTCAACGAGCAGAGCCCCTT
>DQLG01000407.1 GCA_015660315.1 Candidatus Latescibacterota bacterium | reverse complement strand
TCGTGAGCGAAGAGCGTACGCTCTATATCTTCGGTCGCCGTTAAATGAGGATCATATCAATGGTACCTACTATGGCCTGTTGCTTGATACTGGCGTTGTTGACTCCGCTCGGAGCAATGGAGTTACCGCGACGCTTGCTCGTCGTCGAGGCGGCATTGGAAGCGCAATTTGCCGAGCGTGAGCAAGCGAACGTCTTGCCCGCACAGATCGCATCCACCGCTAAAACCAAAAAAAAGCGGTCGCGCAAGGCGCTGTATTTGAGCGCGGTTCTGACGGCTAGTGTCGGCGCGGTTGCCTATTGGAGCAAGGAGCGTGCGGATGAGGCCTACGATCGCTATTTGCACTCGGCCAATATTGAGCGACAGGACAAGGAATTCGCCAAGTCCAAGCGTATGGATCGCCTAGCGGGGGCTTCGTTTGTAGGAATGGAGGCGGGTTTGGTGTTGAGCTCTTATCTATTGTTTTTTGGCCGATGAAACGTTTCGCCTGCATAGGCTTATGGCTCTTGGTCATGGCCCTGGGTTGCACTGATCGTCAGCGGCGCAACCCGCTTGACCCGCAAGGAGTCGATCCGCAAAATGGCTTACTGAGCCCGTTGCAAGCTCTTGCGCTCGATGGTCGAGTTGAGCTACGGTGGGATTTTTCGCGTTTTGCCGATATCGAAGGCTATCGCATCTTACGGCGGTTGCCCGACCGCGATTGGGGGCCGATCAGTGATATCTTGGATCCCGCCACGACAACTTATACCGACGATGTTGTACAGAATGGCACGAGCTACGATTACCGGCTGAACCTGCTTGTAGGCGGCGAGGGGGAGCGCGGAACTAACGAGGTGATTCGCGCAACGCCTGGTGCCGAGGAGGCTTGGATCGCAGACCGCACTACCGGGCTGGTGTGGAAAATCAGCGCCGATGCGCGCAGCGCGCATTTTGCCCAAGGCCGGTTCCTCGACCTTGCCGATATCGCGATCGATGGCAGCGACGGCTCATGTTGGGTCAGCGACGGCAGGTTCGCTGGTTTATATAAAATCGACGGCGACGGCGACTTGCAGATGTTTGCTGCGGCGGTTGAAAGACCTGGCGCATTGGCTATAGATGCAAACGCGCAAATAGGCTGGCTGGCCGATTTGGGGCGGCGGCGAGTGTTCTGGTTTTCGTTGGTCGCGACGGATTCGCTCGAATTATTCGTCGTCGACGCGAGCTTCGCCAATCCTTCGGCCCTGGCGGTCCAGGCGGGTGGTTGCTGGATCGCCGACCAAAGTCAGAATCGGGCGATGTTCTACCAGACCGACGGGAACCGCCAGGTCGAATTTCGCTCGTTGCAAGGGCCGGTAGCCCTGGCCGCCGGTGGTCAAGGGGAAGCCTGGTTACTGGCCGATGAAGGGCGAGATTTACTGCGTTTGGACCGATCTGGAACCATGCAGGAAGTGGATCTTCCCTTTGCTGCGGCGATCGAGATTTCGGTCGATGGTTCGACTGGTGCTTGTTGGGTACTGGGAGAACGGGACCTCGCAGTTTTTTCCGCTGAGGGGGCATTGGTAGAGCATTGGAGCGATGTACCGGGGGGCAGTGGCCTGTTTTTCGACACCAGTCACCAGCGCGCCTGGATTGCGACTGGAAGCTCGTTATTGAAGATCACCGACGAAGGCCAGACCATTGCCCGGCTCGATGGTTTTTCCAATATTGTCCGCATCGCGGTGAATTCCGGCGGGGGGTGAGTCTCGACAGTTTCGTCGGTGGGCCTTATTTTCTCTCCTTATGACTAAGAAAAATCAGATTACCAGCATGACCGGCTTTGGCGGTGGTGCCGCCGAAGGCCAGGGAGTAAGACTCGGTGTAGAGCTGCGTTCGGTAAATAGCCGCTATCTCGATATCCAAGTGCGCTGTCCATCCAATCTACAACTTTTTGAACAGCTCATCCGCGAGCGCATACAGGCACAGCTTAGCCGCGGTAAGGTCAGCGTTAATTTTTCTTGGACCGAAGAAGCCCAGCAAAAAGCGCTGCCCAGTCTCGACGAGGAAATTGCCAGTGGCTATCTCACCCAGTTGCAGCGCTTGGCGGAGTTGAGCCAAAGCGATACGCAGGTGGACCTGGCGTTATTGGCGCGTTTGCCCGGGGTGTTCACTTTTGCGGCGGCCGAGCCGGAAAATGACGAGGCCAAGGAACTGATGCTAGCAGCCTTGGATGAGGCGCTAGTTGAAATGATCTCGATGCGGACGAAGGAAGGGCAGGCGCTGGCCGAAGATTTGCGTCGCAGGGTCGAGGCGGTTGAGGCGCATCTCGAGCATATTGCCGAGTTGGTGCCTAGCACTCGCGAGCAGATCCAGAATCGGTTGCGCGAAAAGGTCGCGGCGTTGCTCGAACCGGGTGCCATCCACGAGGACCGCCTGGCGATGGAAGTCGCGCTGATCGCGGAACGCAGCGACATAACCGAAGAGGTCGTCCGCTTCCGCAGTCACAACGCGCAGTTTTTCGCGGCCTTAGACAAGGGTGGTGAGGTCGGCAAAAGGTTCAATTTTCTCTTGCAAGAGATGAACCGCGAGGCCAATACCATCAGCTCCAAATCTTCCGACTCGGATATCATCCATCGGGTAGTCGAGATCAAGGAAGAAGTCGAGCGTCTGCGCGAGCAAGTGCAAAACCTGGCTTGAGGAGATATGGTTTCACCGCAGATCATCACCGTCAGTGGCCTACCCGGTAGCGGGACCAGTACCGCCTGCGATACGCTCTGTGAGAAACTTGGCTGGGCGTATGTAAACGCAGGCCGGATATTCCGGCAGTTGGCAGAGGAATCCGGGTTGAGCCTCGCCGCGTTTGGCGAGCGGGCCGAAGCCGATGGGCGTATTGACCGCCAACTCGACGAGCGGATCATAGCGCAAGCCAAGGACCAGGCGCCGATAGTAGTCGAGGGTCGGCTGACGGGGTGGATGGCTTATCGCAGTGGCTTGGCGGCGCTCAAGGTATGGTTGGCGGCTACCCCTGAGATTCGCGCCGAGCGGGTGGCGCAACGCGAGTCCAAGTCGGCGGCGCAGGCCCTCGAAGAGTTGCGGGCGCGCGAAGGATCCGAAGCACGGCGTTACGAGCAGTTTCACCAGATTGATTTCAGCGATCTGTCAATTTACGACGTGCTTATCGAAACCGACGACACCGATCCGAACGCCGTGGTTGCCCAGATAATTTCCCGTCTCGAATCAGCATGAGCTTGCAGGGCCGTAAAATCCTACTGGGAGTCACCGGCGGCATTGCCGCATATAAGGCGCCCGAAATCGTGCGGCAGCTCACTGGGCTTGGCGCCGAGGTCCGGGTGGCAATGTCGCGCACGGCGCACGAATTCGTCGCCGAGAAAACTCTGGAAGTCCTTTCCCGACATCCTGTCTATACCAATCTCTTCGATCGCGATCGCGAATTTCCCGTAGTACATGTTGGGCTGTCCGAATGGGCCGAACTGATCTTGGTCGCCCCGGCGACAGCCCATTTTATTGGCCGAGTGGCTGGCGGTTTGGCCGATGATTTGCTCACCGCGATAATGCTTAGTGCGACGGTAACCGTGGTTTTTGCCCCGTCGATGGAAGAGCATATGCTCATTAACGCCGCGGTAAACGCCAATTTGCAAGCGCTGGCTGAGCGCGGTTACCAAATCTTAGAGCCGCAAACCGGGCCTTTGGCTTCTGGAGCAAGTGGTCGTGGGCGGATGCCGGAGCCTGCGGCGTTGGCCGAAGCGGTCGCGGCGCATTTTAGCGGTGACTTGCAGGGGGTGAAGCTTTTGGTGTCTGCTGGGCCGACGGTTGAAGACATTGATCCTGTGCGTTTTATCTCAAACCGGTCATCGGGCAAAATGGGCTATGCCATCGCGCAACGGGCGGCCGAGCGCGGCGCGCAGGTCTGGTTGGTCTCCGGTCCGACTGAGTTGGCCGTGCCTGCTGGCGTCGAAATGCATTCAGTGCGATCAACACTCGAAATGCAGCAAGCTATGGAGGAGCTTTTTGCCACAGTTGACGGGGCGATTTTGGCGGCGGCTCCGGCCGACTACCGAGTGGATCGTGTGGCGGAGCACAAAATTAAGCGCAGTGGTGAGCAAGTGACGATCGAGTTGCGCGAAAACCCAGATATCGCGCAGGGTCTGGGGCAGAAGAAAGAGGGTCGGGTCTTGGTGGTCTTTGCGATGGAAACAGAAAAAGGCCTGGAGCGGGCACGGGAAAAATTAATCCGCAAAGGGGGCGATCTGATCGTGCTCAATATGCTGCGCGACGAAGGGGCAGGGTTTGCAGTAGATACAAATCGGGTAACTTTTATCGATACTGAAGGACGAGAAGAGATGTTGCCGTTGTTGAGTAAACTTGCGGTTGCCGATCGCATTCTCGACTGGCTACAGACACAGCAGACTCGATAGCGCTTGACAGTGCTTTTTCTCCACAGCATCTTCAGCGGATGGAAAAGTCGAACGAAGACGTGCTGAGCGAAGCTCGGCGTTATCTGACCGATTTGATGGTATTCGAGGGGGCTAAGTTTATAGTTCCTATGGAAGTTGCAACAGAAGAAGTCGAATTGCCGAAAGCCGCAGAATCCACTATTGACCAGATGGCGCCCGCCGAAGAAATAGTAGCTCCGGTTGGCGAAGAAGTCGATACAGATGCAATGGAGCAGCCGACGCCCGCCACAGAAACTGTTGCAGCAGTAGAGGAACAGGCACCTGGGCAGCTAGAGGAGTCGATCGCGCTGGGTTTAGCACCCTCTGTAGCGGATGATGGCAATGCCCTTGATATTTTTCGCCAGCAGATTTGCGATTGCAGTAAATGCAGTTTAGGCTCGACTCGGCAGAATTTTGTTTTTGGCGCGGGCAATCCCGCGGCGGGTATTATGTTTGTTGGTGAGGCGCCCGGTGCCGATGAGGATCGCCAGGGCGAGCCATTTGTCGGGGCGGCCGGTCAGTTGTTGAACAAGATTATCTCCGCAATGGATTTGCGCCGTGAAGACGTGTATATCTGCAATATCCTTAAATGCCGACCGCCGAATAACCGCGACCCGCAAGCCGATGAAATTGAGCAGTGTGAGCCCTATTTAAAACGTCAGATAGAATTAATACAGCCCAAGGTTATTTGTACTCTCGGGCGTTTTGCGGCCCAGACCTTGTTGCGCAGTAGCGATTCGATGGGGCGCATGCGCGGCCAGTCGCACCAGTATGAGGGCATTCCGTTGGTGGCCACCTATCACCCCGCGGCGTTATTGCGCAATGCCCAGTGGAAACGGCCGACCTGGGAAGATATGAAGCGGGTGCGGCAAATCTATGATGGTGTCGAACTCTAAAGCGAAACAATACTATGACCCAGACCCAGGGACCAGCCGACAGCCAGCGTATAGAGCGCATGCCACCGCAAGCAGTAGAAGTAGAGCAGGCGGTGTTGGGGGCGATGATGATCGAACAGCGAGCCATCGGCCGCGGTTTCGAGTATCTCGACGAGAGCTGTTTTTATCATGCTCCGCACAGTCATATTTTCAATGCGATCGTCACGCTATATGAACGCGGCGAAGCCGTCGACCAACTGACTTTATCTGAGGAGCTCAAACGCCGCAACCAACTCGACGGAGTTGGCGGGGTGGTTTACCTAGCTAAGCTTGCCACAGAGGTCGCTACGGCGGCCAATATCGACTACCATGCCAAAATCGTGCTCGACAAGGCCTTGAGCCGCAAGTTGATCGAGACGGCCAGCCAGGTGATTGAACAGGCCTACCAAGGCGGCGAGGATGTGCAAGAGCTGATCGATCACACCGAGCAGCAGATTTTCAGCCTGTCCGAAAATCAGATCAGCGACGGGTTTGAGTCCTTGGAAACGGTGATGGGCGAGGCCTTGGAGCAAATCGAAAACGCCCATAATCGCGACAGTTCGGTTTCTGGTGTAGAAACGGGTTTTGCAGATCTGAACGAATCGACCTCTGGTTGGCAAAAGGGCGATCTTATCATTATCGCAGCCAGACCTTCGGTCGGAAAGACTGCGCTCGCATTGACCTTGACGCGCAATGCCGCGGTTGATGCGAATGTCGGAGTGGCGGTGTTCAGTCTGGAAATGTCGAAGGTGCAGCTTGCCCAACGTCTGCTCAGCGCGGAAACCCGCGTCGACCTGCACAAATTGCGCACCGGCCGTCTGCGCGACGATGACTGGATGCATCTGACGCGCAATGTCGGCCGCTTGGCCCAGGCGCCGATCTATATCGACGATACGCCGGGCATATCGGTTTTGGAAGCCCGAGCCAAATGCCGCCGTTTGCACCGCGAGCACGGCATTGGCATGATTATCGTCGACTATTTGCAGCTTATGAGCTCGCATGTGCGCACCCAGAGCCGGGAGCAGGAGATTTCGAATATTTCGCGCAGTCTCAAGGGGTTGGCCAAGGAACTGGATGTGCCGGTTATCGCGTTGTCGCAGTTGTCGCGCGCGGTGGAGAGTCGGACGGACCGGCGGCCGCAATTGTCGGATTTGCGTGAAAGCGGCTCGATTGAACAGGACGCCGACGTCGTGATGTTCATCTACCGCCCCGATATTTACGGCCTAAAATCCCCCGACGGCGCCAGCCTCGAAGGTATCGCTGAGATCATTATCGGCAAACAGCGCAACGGCCCCGTCGGTTCGGTGCATATGATGTGGAATGCCGAGAGCGCGACCTATGAGCAGATGGCGCCGGAGTGGCGACTGCAGCCGGACGACGAGT
>DQLG01000339.1 GCA_015660315.1 Candidatus Latescibacterota bacterium | reverse complement strand
TTTAAAAGGGCGGACGATACCAGCCAAGCGCTATGATTTCATTGCGTTGGGCCAGGAGCTAGACCTCGATCCCGGGCGGGTGGGTTTGGCGCCTTATTCTATCGCCGAGTGGACTGAGCGGCTGACCGTGGCTTTTGCCGAGCATCGGCAGTGGCCAGAGAATGAGACCGTGCAACAGAAGTGTCTGATCTATGCGGGTTTTATCGCGCATTATGCCGAAGATATCTGTCAGCCGCTGCACGCGACCGTACATTTCGACGGAATGAGGCAGGAGGATGGCACTAAGGTCGGCAAAGGGATTCACGAGGAAGTCGATTCGGCCGTGGAACGCCTGGGGTTTACACCGCAGGGTTTGGCAGAAAAACAAGAGCCGGTGGCTTTTGATTCGCTGCTCGGTAGCGTTGTCGCCCAGATCGAGGAGAGCAATGGCATGGTCGATGAGGTATATGCGCTGATGGGACAGTGGGAAGACGGTGAAAATGCCGAGGTTAGGGCTTTGGCGGAAGCTCGGGCACGGCGGGCTGTGGGGTTTACGGCGTCTCTTTATCTGACGGCGTGGCGCAACTCAGAGGCTATTCGGTTACCGGGATGGTTGGCGCGTTAAAAGGGGCGGAAAGAAGATATAGGTAGCGGCCGGTTGCCAGGCGGAAGCCGGCCGCTGCTTTATTCTAAAACGATTTTTTAAAGGCTGAGACTGAAGCCTGCGGGATCGGAAATTCCCTGCGCGAATATGCGCTCTTCGATGGCGAGGCCGGCCCCGGGCGTGTCGGGCACGTGCAGGATCGAGTTTTGTAATTTCCAGCCATCTTCGATCAAGCCGGGCATGGTCGCCGGTGCGGCTTCCAAGAGGCAATAATTGGGCGTTGACGCGGCAAAGTGGGCGTGGTGGTAGCGCTCGATATAGGAACCCCAGCAGTGCGGGGCGCAAGCTACGCCCCATTGCTCGAGCTTGGCGGCCGTTGCGCGCCACCAGGTCAAGCCCTTAATGCGAAAATCGTGTTGCACCACGTCGATCAGGCCTTTTTCGACCATATCGAAGAAATTGGGCGGCGGCGAGAATTCGCCATCGGCGATCAGTGTGTCCCAATCGTTTTCGACGATGTGTTCCTTGAGAGCTAGGTTGAGCGGGGCATCTTCAGCAAAGGGCTCTTCAAACCAGTGGATGCCTACGTCGGCACAGGCGTCCAACAGGGCGATGGCGGTATTGAGCGTATTGCCCATGTTGGCGTCGATGAGGATCTTGGCGTTAGGCCCAGCTGCTTCGCGCACGGTGCGGATGACCAATTCATCGCGTTTTAGGCCCTCGCCTTGCGGCATCCAACGTGCGCCGCGCCCGACCTTGATTTTAAAATTCAGGTAGCCGTGCTCTTGGCCGGTGGCTACTTCCTTATAGAAGATGTCTTTGACCTCTGATTCGTCTTCGGCTTCGAGGTCGTCGATGTAAATTGAACCGTCGTAGACTTCGACCTGGCGTTTGCCGCGTGCGCCGAGCAGGCGGTAGAGCGGCAGTTGCATCATCCGTGCGACCAGGTCCCATAAGGGCAGATCGATGGGCAGACCCGATGCGAGGCTGCCTTCGGGTAATGCGAAGATCTCGCTGATCTCTTTGCCGAGGAAGCCTTGTGCTTCTTCGGCCTTGATGCGGGACCAGCCCAAGCCCCAGGCGCCATTGTCGCTGGTTATTTTAACCACGGGATCGGTGACTTTAGCGCCATGGGTGGGGATGCGGGCGTTATAGCCGATCGAGCGTGGGCGGGTGCCGCGTAGGATGCATTTTTCGATGCGGGTGATTTTTCCTTTGGGTACTTCGTGCACGGATAGACTCCTTTTAGGGCGAGGGTAAAATTCCTTCGCCTTGCCATATTTTTGTTTCGGGCCAATAGGCCGACCAGCCGAACCACATCGAATTATAAGCCGCCAACTGGGTTAGTCGTGCACCTTTGAACGGGCCGGATATGGCCTGGCCTAGCATATTCCATTCGCTACCGGTCTCCGCGTCTATCAGGGCCAGGGGCCAGCCGTCCTCGCGGTCGTGGGCCAGGAAAGTAAGCACCTGGTCACCAACGGTGCGACTATAGGGAATGGCGGTGGCGCTTTTTCGGTCGAAGACCACGAGCAGGTCCCGGTCACCGACGCGGTCGTTGATCGCGGCAGTCGCGGGCATTTTGCCGAAGGGATAGGCTTTACTCTCTTCGGCAAAACGAAGCCCCAAGACCATTTCTTTAGCCGCCAGCTTTTCGTTTGCCGGCGATGTGGTGGGGTCAAAAATAATCATCTGGTGGTCGTTGCGGTAGTTTCCGTACGGATAGCGGGAATAGTCTTCTATGGGGTAGAGGTTGCGGATATAGATCGGGTAGCGGTCAAGGCCGGTCGCCGCTTGCGCGATGGTGGTCTCGGGGTGCATTTTGCGCCACAGGCCCCAGGTGGTTTCGACCACGGGCATCAGCGTCAGGCTTTGCCCTCGCTGGTTTTCGCCGATATTGGCGTAGATCATCTGGGGGTAGAGTGCCTCTTCGTCGTTGCGGTCGTACATGACCAGGT
>DQLG01000791.1 GCA_015660315.1 Candidatus Latescibacterota bacterium | reverse complement strand
CGAGGTCATGATCGAAAAGACGACCGGGGTGCCTACTTCGAGTGCCCCGTCGATGGCGGCGCGCAGGAAGTTTTTGCCCTTCTCGCGGCGGGCGAAAACATTTTCGCCGACGATGATCGCGTCGTCGACGACGATGCCCAGCGCGACGATAAAGGCGAAGAGTGAGAGCATGTTGATCGAGGCGTCAAAGGGCTCCATCAGTACAAAGGCGCCTAAAAAAGAGATCGGGATGCCCATCATGACCCAGAAGGCCAGCCGCAGGTCGAGGAACAAACTCAGACAAATGAAGACCAGGACCAGCCCGAGGCGTGCGTTGCGAATCAGCAGGTCCATGCGGCTACGTAGGATACTCGCGTCATCGCGAGCGGAATCGATATGGATGCCCGCGGGTAGGGCCAGGCGCTTCTCCTCGACGTATTCGTGCACATAAGCCGAGATATCGAGGGCGTTTTGGTCGCCGGTGCGGTAGGCGCTGACCACTGCCGCGGGTTGGCCGTTGAAACGCGAGACAAGATCGTTATCCTCGAAGCCGTCGACGATGGTGGAGATATCCCTGAGTTTGAGCGCGGTGCCGTCGGGGCGGGTGAGCACCACGATATCCTCGTATTCGCGCCCGACGCGCATCAGCCCTTGTGTCCTAAGCAGGATCTCGCCGTCCTCGCTCTCGACGCTCCCAGCGGGCAGATCGACACTGGTGCGGCGCACGGCGTCGGCCACTTGCGCGAAAGTTAGCCCGTAACGGCGCAGTGCATCTTCGGATATTTCGATGGAGATCTCGTCGGCGCGTACGCCGCTTAATTCGACCTGCGAGATCACGCCGCTGGTGCGTAATTCATCGCGCACTAGTTCGGCGGCGGTTTTGAGCGCTTTTTCGTCGACGTCGCCGTAGAGCACCACATCAATGACCTGGTTGCGGCGGGTCAGTTCTTTGATGACCGGTTCTTCGGTCTCGGCCGGGAAGGTGTCGATGCGGTCGACTTCATTTTTGATATCGTCGAGAAGTTTGGAGATGTCGACGCCGCGCTCGATCTCGACCCTGACCACGCCCATACCCTCAGCGGCGGTCGAGCGGACTCGCCGTACGCCTTCTAGTCCGCGGACCCGCTCTTCTACGCGTTTACAGACGGCTTCCTCTACCTCGGCCGGTGTGGCACCGAGATAGGGAATCTGGATCTGCACCTGGTCAAGCGACATCTCCGGGAAAGTCTCCTTCTTGGTCTGCAGCATCGCAAACAGACCACTCAACATGACAAACCCCATCAGCAGATTGGCGGCGACGTGGTTTTTCGCCATCCAGGTTACGGGAGCTTTCACGATCCGGCCTCCTCGTTGTTGGCAGTTATACGCACCTGCATGCCGTCGGTTACGCCACTGAGCTGTGAGACGATGACGCGTTCATTTTTTTTCAGGTCGAGATAGGTGAGCACCTCGTCCTGGATCGTGCGCACGACCTGCGCCTGGCGCACGCGCAATTTGCCGTCGGGGCCGACGACCCAGACCCGGTCGCCCTGGCGCACCGCGGCGCGCGGTAAGACGCGAACCCCGTCTACTTGGCGGCCGGCAATGGCCACATCGACGAACATGCCAATCGTCAGTGGTGGGATGCCCTCGGCGATACCGCCGTAGGGCGCCTCTACCTCGACGACCAGCCGGGCCATGCGGCTTTGTGGATCCAGCTCGCCTTCGGTGCGGACCACGCGTCCGTTCCACTGGTGGTTGCGGCCGGCGAATGAGCCGTTGATCATCGCGCTGGCGCCTTCGCGGGCGAAGGAGTAGGATTGCGCGCCGCCTTCGACGTTGGGGTTATAGACCGAGTGGTCGCCGGGCGCGTTCTGTGTGGTGATTTTTATAGGAAAGGGTAGGGTAAACCACCCGAGGTCTTCATCGGGGACGGGCACGACGATCTCGGCTTTTTCTATACTGTAGATTTGCGCGATTGATTGGCCGGCGTTGAGATACTGGCCGACATCGACGGCGGCGCTGCGCACCCGGCCGTTAAAGGGCGCGTAGACCTTAGTGCGTTCGAGGCGCAGTTGTGTTTCCGCGTAGCGGGCTTCTGCGCTTTGTAAATTGGCTTCGGCGGCGCGCAACTGGGGTTTGCGCAGCACTAAGTTAGTAGGCTCTTCGCCCTCGGTGCGGATCCGCTCCCATTCCTGGCGGGCGATGGCAGCCTCTTCCTGTGCCAGTTCGAGCTGGTAGCGGGCCTGCGCAACCTGGGCGTCGGCTTGGGCGGCGGTGAGTTGGTAGTCGCGCGGGTCGACCTCGAAGAGCAAGTCGCCTTTGGCGAAGGAGCCGCCGGGTTCGAACTCGGCGGCCTTCCATACGACGACACCGGAAACCTGGGGCACTAGATTGACCTGGGCGTCTGGGCGGACGGTGCCCTGGCCCTCGACTATGACCTGGACCTTTTGCGGAGGGGCGGCGATGACTTCGACGAGTGGGCCGAGATAGACGCGTTCAGCCCGCTGGGGTGGCTCGCGCATCGAGGCTAATAAGCTGAAGGCTGCGAAACCGACGGCGAGGATGAATATAGGCAACAGTATTTTTATAATGCGTGTCATTGCGAAACCTCTGCGTGCTGGGATGGGGTTGAATCGTTAAAGCCGCCGCCGAGTGCCAGATAGAGGTTGATGCGGGCGTCGAGGCGTTGGCGTTTGATATTGAGCAGACGGCTTTGCGCGTCGAAGGCCCGGCGCTGGGATTCGAGCAGGGTAATCAGATTGGACAAGCCTCTGGCATAGCGCTCTTCGGCGAGGACGCGGGCGGCGGTTGCTTCGCTCGCGGCGGTGGCCAGCGCCTGTTCTTGGTCGGCGAGGAAGCCCTCGGCGCTGAGTCTCGTTTCGACTTCGCCGTAGGCGCGCAACGCGCTTTGCGCATAGCCGAAGAGCGCGCCTTTGGCGGCTCCAGCGGCCTGATCGACACCGGCGCGCAGACGCCCTCCCTGCAAGAAGGGCTGGCTGATATTGCCGACGAGGTTCCAGACGGAGAAGTCGCCGTTGAGCAGGTCACCGAGCGCACTCGAAGAGCGGCCGGTTGAGGCGGTCAGGCTGATGCTCGGCAAGAGCGCTCGCCGGGCGCCTACTAGCCGGCGGTCGGCGGCGGCGAGACGGCGTTCAGCGGCGATCAGATCGGGCCGCCGCGCGATTAGGTCGGCGGGCAGGCCGGCGGGCACCGCGCCATCGACGGCGGGTAATTCGCTGCCGACGGCGATGTTGGCGCTGGGATAGCGGCCCAGCAGCAGTTCGAGCTGCCGCAGGGAAATATCCTGTTGTTGCCGTCGTTGCTCGAGCGTGGCTTGGGCGGCAGCCAGGCTCGAACGGCCTAGGCGCAAGTCCAGCGAGGAGCGCAGTCCGCGGCGGTAGCGGCGTTGGATTTGCTCGGTGGATACGCGGTAGTTTTCGACCGTGGCGTGCGCCAGTTCGACTTGGCGGGCGGCCTCGACGGCGGCAAAATAGGCGCGCGCGGTTTGTGCGGCGAGCGAGAGGCGGGCGCCGGCCCAATCGGCTTCGGCGGCTTGTGCGTCGGCTATGGCGGCTTGCGTGCCGGCGCGTAAGCGGCCCCATAAGTCGACCTCCCAGCTCAGGTTCAGATTGACGCCGTAACTGGTGCTGGTAGAGCTCAGGACTTGACCGGCGCTACCGGGGATCGGAAAGCCGACGAAATTTTGTTTGCGCTTTGCGCCGCTGCTGGTGGCGCCGAGTTGCGGCATAAGGGGCGCACCGGCGGCTTTGGCTTGAGCCTGGGCTTGGGCCAGGCGCGTGGCAGTGGCCTTGAGATCGTAGTTGTGTGCGAGGGCCTGGGTGACGAGGCTGTCGAGCCGCGGCGTGCCGAGGTCACGCCACCAAGTATCGGCGATATGGCCAGCCGGAGTAGAGGCGGTCCAATTCGCTGGAGTCGCCAGATCGAGTTCAGGGTATTCGATTTTGGGGGCCGAGGCGCAGGACAGTATGAATGCAGATAGTGTTAGGGTTAGTGCGAACTTCATGGTGATTCTCCACGGGAAGCGCCGCGGAAACCTGCAGCGCTAAAGTCGACGAGCCGGCGCAAAGTGCCTTCGACATCGGCCGGGTCACAGCGATCTTGGGTGAAGGTCTTGAGCAGGTCACCGGCGGTCATCAAATGGGCCATTGCGCCGATAGTGAAAAAGAGGTGCCAAGTGAGGTCTGCCGGGGCGTGCTCGGGTAGAGCCATTTGCAGGGCAGTACCGAAGCGTTGGAAGATCTCGCTGAATTCTTCCATAAGCATCGTTTTCCACTCGGTGGGTTCGCTGAACAGCCGGCCCATCAGACACATAAAATACTCGCCACCTTGCTCGGGATCTGAGCGAAGGCGCAACGTAGGGGCCAAAAACGCTTCGAGTACGCACTCGAGTGAAGGCCTACCCTGTGCCTCGCAGGTGTCGAGTAAACGCAGGCGTTCTTCGTTGATGGGGCCGATACGGCGGGCAAAGACCTGGCGAAAGAGTTCTTCTTTGGAGCCGAAATGGTAGTTGACCGAAGCGAGGTTTGCTTCGGCGTCGTTAGTAATATGGCGTAGCGACGTCGCGTTGACGCCGTTTTCGGCGAAGAGGCGTTCGGCAGAGTCTAAAAGCCGGTCTCGGGTATGTGGTGTAGTTGTTGTCATACATACTCGCAGTTTTAAATCAAACGTATGATTGAATTATTCGTTTGAAATCAGTAATGGCAAGAGGAAATTTCACAGTAGGTCATAAGAGGCTGTTTATTGTTTTTTATTAAAATATTGCAAGAATATCACCTAATTAGACAAGCCAATTAGGTGATTCATTCCTGGTATCTGCTGATTATACTGGGCTAAATGTCTTTGTCAACTCGCAAAGTCGGTATAAAACGCTTCGACTTGTTCGGCGCCTGGATCGGCGTCGAGTACGAAGAAGGCATAGCGCAAACCTAGTGGTTGGCTACGGGTAACGACTAGATCTTCTTCCATCAATAAACCGGCGCCCAGTAGGTTTTTGCGGGTGAACCAGGTGACGGGATGCCGCGGATTGGAGGGATGGTCCATCATTGCGACAAAGCCGCCTGTCGCGCCGCGGGCACCGACCCAGCGCGCGCGCTGCTTCATGATATTTTCGTGGCCTTGCCGGCCTTCACTGCAATAGTGTTCGGCATCGGCGAACGGCGGCCCCATGCGCAATTCCAAACCTGAATAGCGCGCCGCGCGTGACGCGCCCATGACTAGTTCGTCGAGAGCCGGCTGTATGTGGGTGGAGATCAGATAGCGATAACCGCCCTCGACGGCACTGACGCGGAAAGAGCGCGATTCGATTGCTATGAGTTGGTCGGCCGCATCGAGCCATGAAAGCTCCTCGTCGACCGATGCGACGCTTGCATGGCTGACACCAAAGACCGAGAAACTGTCGTGGCGTTGGATGCCGTGGCTGTTCTCCACATGCACGTATTTTTTCTCCTCCGGCACATACCACGGGCCGCCCCACAGATTGGCATTGTTGACGTGCACCCAGCCGAAGTAAAGGCCAGTGTGCCAGGTATGGTCGTCGGGTCGGTATTCGGTGACCAACCGGCCTGAAGAAGTGTAGAGCGGATCAAAGCAGGGCTTGGGCGAGTCGCTGCGCGGCAATTCTTCGGTGGCGCGGTAGACGGCGATCGGTCGATCGGCCA
The DNA here is from genome assembly GCA_015660315.1 of Candidatus Latescibacterota bacterium. Lineage (GTDB taxonomy): Bacteria > Latescibacterota > UBA2968 > UBA8231 > UBA8231. Next base: position 20,127 of record DQLG01000791.1, on the reverse strand, counting down.
CCGAATGTGCGTCGTGGATCTCGAAGCCGAGGTCGTTGGTCTTCAGGCTAAAGTTGGACATAGTCATTTATCCAGTTCTTTCTTGAACCACTCGATGGTCCGGCTAAGTCCTTCGTCGGGGCCGATCTTGGGCTCCCAATCAAGGTGGGTGCGGGCTTTGGTAATATCGGGCAGGCGCACCTTGGGGTCGTTGCCGTGCGATCTGGGCAAGTCGTGAAAGGCGACGCGGCTTTGCGAGCCGGTCATTTCGACGATCTTGTTGGCGAGGTCCAGCATCGTTATTTCGTAGGGGTTGCCGATATTGACCGGCGTGGTGATATCGGATTGCATGAGTTTGTAGATGCCGGCGATCAAATCGCTGTAGTGGCAGATACTGCGCGTCTGGCTGCCGTCGCCGTAGACGGTCAGATCCTGTCCGGTGAGAGCCTGGGAGACGAAGTTGGGGATGGCCCGGCCATCGTCCTGGCGCATGCGCTCGCCGTAGGTATTGAAGATGCGCACGATGCGCACATCGACCCCGTGCAGGCGGTGGTAGGCCATCGTCATGGCTTCGGCGAAGCGTTTGGCTTCGTCGTAGACGCCGCGCATACCGATGGGGTCGACATTGCCGAGATAATCTTCCGACTGCGGGTGTACCAGCGGGTCGCCATATACTTCCGAGGTGGACGTCAGCAGAAATTTGGCCTTCTTCGCCACGGCCAATCCCAGAGTTTTGTGCGTGCCCAGGGCGCCGACTTTGAGAATCTTGATGCCGAGGTCTTCGAAATCGACTGGGCTGGCCGGGCTGGCGAGGTGGAGGATGAAATCCAGGGGGCCGTCGACATAGATGTAGTTTGTTACGTCATACGAGATAAGCTGGAAATTGGGGTTGCCGATGAGGTGGGCAATATTTTCTGGTCGGCCGGTGAGGAAGTTGTCCATGCAGATGACTTCATGGCCTTCGGCCAGCAAGAGATCGCTCAAGTGCGAGCCGAGGAAACCAGCGCCGCCGGTGATGAGTATACGCATTGTAATTTCTTTCTTATGAAGCTCAGCGTCGCGCGATGCCCTGTTGCAGGACGGCGACGAGGCGTTGCGCGCTTTGGCCGTCCCATAATTTGGGCACGGGATAGTCGGTTTTACGGTCTTGTTTGAGAATAGCGCCCGCGGCGGCGATGATGCGCTCTGGGTCGCAGCCGACGAGTTGGTTGCTGCCCTCGGTGATGGTTATGGGGCGTTCGGTATTTTCGCGCATCGTCAGGCAGGGGACGCCGAGCGCGGTGGTTTCTTCGGCGAGGCCGGCCGAATCGGTTATCGCCAGGCGCGCCGTCTGCTGCAGGCGGATGATCTCGAAATAACCGAGTGGCTCGATGCGGCGCAAGTCCGGCATTGCGTCGAAGCGCTCGGCGAAGCCGAATTCCTCAATCCGGTTGCGCGTGCGCGGGTGCACTGGGAAGACGACCGGCAATTGTTGTTGAATCGCTTCGAGCGCGTCGAGCAGGCCTGCGAGAGTGTCGGGCTTGTCGACATTGGAAGCCCGGTGCATGGTGACGAGGGCAAAACCCTGTGCTTCAAGCTGCAATTTGTCGAGGATCGGTGAGGCCTCGGCTTGCGGTAGGAAATTCAACAGAGTGTCGATCATCACATTGCCGACGCGGTGGATGCAATCGGCTGGTATATTTTCGTCGAGCAGGTTTTGGTCGGCGTCTGCGGAGTAGGTGAATAGCAGATCGGAGAGCGTATCGGCGACTAGGCGGTTCAATTCCTCGGGCATGGTGCGGTCCCGGCTGCGCAGGCCGGCTTCGACATGGGCAACGGGCGTGAAGCGTTGCGCGGCGGCCAGGGCACAGGCCGCCGTCGAGGTGACATCGCCGACGACCATCACTAGGTCGGGTTGCCATTCTTCGAGGAAGCGATCGAATTTGGCGATGATGTCGGCCATTTGTTGCGCGGCATTGTCGCGGACCACGTCGAGGTGGGCGTCGGGTACAGGCAGTTCAAGGGCTTTTGCGAAGACTTCGGAGAGCTGGTAGTCGTAGTGTTGGCCGGTGTGCACAAAGAGGGGGGTGAATTCTTCGGGGTGCCGGTGTAACTCGGCGAGGATGGGGGCTACTTTCATGAAGTTGGGGCGGGTGCCGGCTACGACTGCTATTTTCAAGTTTTGACGTCTTTTGCCTGTGATGCGTTATATGAGTTCGGTGGTGGCCTGGGGTCAGATCCCCGATCTTCCGGTTTTGGCCCCAGGGACTATGGAATATAAGGTCTGATGGGGGGTTTGGCACGTGGGAGGGAGGAGATGGCCCCGGTGATACTTCACACTGTAGTATCGCTCAAGGTTATGTATTGCCCGAGGTCAACCTTTGCATCGAATGCAAGCTTTGCACTATCGCTATCTATTCAGAATTAATGCGATTAAAGAGAGTGGCTGGTTTTTTAATTTTTTTATCGCAGGGACAAAGACGGGCGTAAGCGTCGAAAAAACAAGAGCGAAGACGGGGTTCTGTTCGTTCTCAGGTAATTTTCACTATTGGCATAAGGTATTTAATAATAATAATTTACGAATATAATTAATAGATAGGTAGGTCAATTGACTTCCCATTTTAAATTGGCTATGTTTGACCAACGAGAGAAGCGGCCCCCACCGCATTATTGCTCTCCTGCAGTAACGAATCCCCTTTGCGAACCTGGCTTGATCTCAGTCAGGTTTTGTTGTCTTTTGCGTTGATGCTATCCATTGCAGATTCGGTTTGTCATTCCCCGCAGGCCATTCTTGTTGTAATTAATATCGGAGACGGTTATGGCTTCGGCTGGATTTGTCCATTTACATGGTCATAGCGAGTATAGTCTGCTCGACGGAGGTTGCCATATCGGTAAGATGGCCGAGAAGGCGGTGGAGTTGGGCATGCCCGCGCTCGCCGTTACCGATCACGGCAATCTCTTCGGGGCCATCGAACACTACAAATCCTGCAAGGCTGTTGGCATCAAACCGATTATCGGTTGCGAGGTCTACGTGGCCATCGAGAGCCGCCACTTGCGCAAGCCCGCCCGCGGCCTGACGCACGGCTCCAACCACCTAGTCCTGCTCGCCAAGAACGTCACCGGCTACCGCAACTTGACCAAGCTCGTCTCCAAGGGCTATCTCGAAGGCTATTATTACAACCCCCGCATCGACAAGGAACTGCTGCGCGAATATTCCGAGGGGCTGATCTGTATGTCGGCCTGCATCGGTGGCGAAGTGCCGCATATGATCCAGCGCGAAGGGCTCGCCGAGGCCGAAAAGGTTGTGCGCGAGTTTATGGATATTTTCGGCGACGACTATTATCTCGAAATCCAGCGCCACGATATCGAACCCGAAGTCAAGGTAAACGACGGTCTACTCCGCTTACACGACAAGCTCGGCGTGCCGTTGGTGGCCACCAACGACTTTCACTTTTTGACCGCGGACGACCACGACGCGCATGATGCGCTGATCTGCATTCAGATGGGCAAGACCGTTGACGAACAGAATCGCCTCTGTTACCCCGATGGGCTCTATATGAAGAGCCCGGATGAAATGTACGACCTCTTCTCGGATATTCCGGATGCGCTTGAGACTTCCCTGGCGATCGCGGAGAAATGCGATGTCGAGTTGGAGTTCGGCAATACTTATATGCCGGATTTTCCGATCCCCGAAGGTTACGAGTCGAGCGATGATTATCTGACGAATCTGGCGAACGAGGGGCTGGAGCGGCGCTATGGCAAGATCGAGCCGGAGGTGCAGGAGCGTCTCGACTACGAGCTGAGTGTCATCACCGGCCAGGATTTCGCCGGCTATTTCCTGATCGTGCGCGATGTTATCAACTACGCCCGCGAGCAGGATATCTCGGTCGGGCCTGGCCGCGGTTCGGCCGCTGGTTGTCTGGCTTCGTATTGTCTGGGCATTACCGATACCGACCCGATCAAATACGACTTGCTCTTCGAGCGCTTCCTCAATCCCGAGCGCATCGAGCCGCCTGATATCGACATTGATTTCGCGCACACCGGTCGCGACAAGGTTTTGCGCTATGTCGTCGAAAAATACGGCGAGGAAAACGTCTCGCAGGTGATCACCTTCGGGACGATGGGCGCCAAGGCGGTGGTCCGTGACGTCGGGCGCGTGTTGGGTATGTCCTTCGGCGATGTCGACCGCATCGCTAAGCTGATACCGGCCGAGCTGAAGATGACTCTCGACAAGGCCATCGACCGCGTACCCGAGTTGCAGCAGATGGCCAACTCGCGCGGTGACGAGGGCAAGCTGATCGAATACGCCCGCAGGTTAGAGGGTATGGCGCGCCACGCTTCGGTGCACGCCTGTGCGGTGATTATTGCCCCGACCGACCTGACCGACTATGTGCCGCTTTATCGCGCGCCTAAGGACGGTACTATCACCACACAGTTCGTCGGCGAGACCTGTATGGACGTCGGTCTGTTGAAGATGGATTTTCTGGGGCTGAAAGAACTTTCGCTGATGGATGAGGCCGAAAGGCTGATCTGTTTGAAGGTGCCGGACTTCGACCTCGGCAAAGTGCCTTGGGACGACCAGGCGACATTTGATCTTTTTGGCCGCGGCGAGACCATCGGCGTCTTTCAGTTCGAGTCGGGCGGGATGCGCGAATATCTGAGTAAGCTCAAACCGGACGACCTCGAGGATATCATCGCGATGAATGCCCTCTATCGCCCGGGGCCAATGGAAAATATCCCGACTGTTATCGCCCGTAAGAGCGGGAAGGAAGAGGTCGTCTACCCGCACCCCAAGCTTGAAGAGATCCTCGAGCCGACCTACGGCATCATGGTCTACCAAGAGCAGGTGATGCGCATAGCGCAAGTGTTGGCTGGTTTTAGCATGGGCCAGGCCGATATCCTGCGCAAGGCAATGGGCAAAAAGAAGCCCGAGGAGATGGCCAAGGTCAAAAAGGACTTCGTCGGTGGTTGTGTCGGGCTGGATGTCGACAAGAAGATAGCCGAAGACCTCTTCGCCGACATCGAGATTTTCGCCGGTTATGCTTTTAACAAGTCGCACGCTGCCTGTTATTCCGAAGTTGCCTACAAGAACGCTTACCTCAAGGCCAATCACCCCAAAGAATATATGGCGGCCAGCTTGACGATGGACCGCAACAACACCGACCGCTTGACCATCCTGCTCGACGACTGCCGGCGGATGGGTATGCCGGTGCTGCCGCCCGACATAAATCAGTCTACCCTTAACTTTACCCCGACCGACGAGGGCATCCGCTACGGTCTTTCGGCGATCAAGAACGTCGGCGAGGGCGCGGCGCAGAGTATTGTCGAGACCCGCGTCGAAGGCGGGCCGATGGCGACGCTGTTTGAGTTTTGTGAGCGCATCGATCTGCGCGCGGTCAATCGCCGTGTCGTTGAGAATTTGGTCGCTGCCGGGGCACTTGACGGTCTTGAGGGCAACCGCGCGCAGAAGGCGGAAGCGCTGGATCTGGCGCTTAAGGCCGCGGGTAAGGCGCACGAAGAACGCGAGAAGGGGCAGATCAGTCTATTCGATACTGGCGGCGAGGGTCCGTCCGAATTGGATATACGGGAATTGCCGGCGATCGAAGAATGGCCAGAGCGCGAGAAGTTGGGCAAAGAGCGCGATCTATTGGGCTTTTATATTTCTAGCCATCCGCTCAAGCCCTATGCGCGGGACCTGCAGAGTTTCGCCCAGCCATTGGGCGATATGGAAAGCCAAGAAGACGGCGCGGGGATGCGCGTCGGCGGTTTGGTCGACCAGGTGCGCAAGCTTTTTGATCGCCGGGGCAATCCCTTCGCCTTCGTTACCTTGGAGGATCTCGGAGGCAAGGGCGATATCGCATTCTTTTCCGAAGCTTTCGCCGCCCACGAGGAGTTGTTGGTCGAGGGAGAGACGTTATTGGTCGAGGGCAAAATCTCCGATCGCAACGGTCGTTTGAGCCTGCGGGCGGAAAAGGCGATGCATCTGGAGACGGCGCGCGAACAGTTGACCAAGGCGGTCAATTTGTCGCTGCCCTACGAAGAAGTGGCCGAGGACCTGCTCGGTCGCTTGCGCGGTCTCTGCGAACTGCACATGGGTAATTGCGAGTTGGTGCTGCATCTCAAAAACGGCGGTGAAAGGGATGCGGTTGTGCGTTCGCGGACGATTCGCGTAAACCCCTGCGATGACCTGTTGCGCGGTATCGACGACTTAATCGGTCCCCGCCGCACTTGGTTGACGGCCCAGATACAGGCTCCGACGGTGCAGGTGGGCGAGGGGCGGCGTTTCGGCAATCGCGAATCCAGTTTCTGAAACCTACCTGCAGTCTAGTGTCATCTAAGGGGTGTAAGCGTTAGGCGGTCATGGTTTGACATCGGCCTTGCCCAGCCTATATTCCCAATGGTCGATTTGAGCGTGAATTTCCAGTAATACAGGACGACTTATATGCGTGTATTTGCGATCAGAAGCTTCGTATGTGGACTGGTGTTGTTGGCGGCAGGCTGCGGCGAAGGCGAGAGCGAGACGGGCCAACAGGGGGCTGCCCCGGCCGGAGCAGCCGTCTTTCCGCCCGCAGCCCATACATGGAAAGACTACGAGGGGCGCGATGTCGATTTGCGCGACTATCAGGGCAAGATCGTCGTGCTTAACTTCTGGGCGACTTGGTGTGGTCCGTGCCGTTTCGAGATTCCAGCCCTCGTCGAGATGCGCACGGTATACGACCCGGAGCAGGTTGCGATTATCGGGGTCTCCCTCGATCAAGTGCCCGCCGACAAGGCGCAGCCCCTGCTCGGCAAGTTCGTCGAACGTTATGAGATCAACTATCCCATTGTGCACGACGGCAAGTTTGAATTAATTCGCACCTATTTCAAGCAAAACCTGAATAGCGTCGCCGTGCCGATGACCTATGTATTCGACCAGCAAGGCCGGCTTTATCGCAGCCACCGGGGCGTACCGATGGACAAAAACCGACGGCCCGAACCCCGCGGCGTGTTGGGCGAGGATATCGAATCGCTGTTGGCCCGTTCGTAAGAAATACCTGAGTAAACACAAAGAAGGGCTGGCCCATAACGGGCCAGCCCTTCTTTGTGTTTGTGATTGTGCTCGATCTAATAATTGGAGTAAAGCTCGTCCAATATCTTCTTGCCGTGGCGCTTGACGAGCACTCCTTTGAACGCGGCGATCGAGTCGCCTTTGCGCAGGTGCTCAAGCATCTTGGACCTGGACATGATCATCAGCGTGCCGTTCTTGTAGTCGGGGAAGCGGCTGAAACTTGATTCGACCGGCTCGCCAGTGATGCAGCAGGCCTCTTCGAGCGTCAGTTCGACCTGGGTGCCCGGATCGAACGAAAAATCTGTGTTTGTATCGTCGTCTTCTTTTTCAGCTTTTACTTTTTTGGGCCTCGCCATCTCGCGCGCTCCTTGTTGGGAGGTGAACCTTTAAATATAAGGATACCTGGCCGAGAGGCAAGGTTTACCAGGGCAGATCCTCAAAGCGCGAGAGCACGTCGGAGCCGTCGCGGGTAACCAGTATCGTGTGTTCGTATTGCGCCGAAAGCTTGCCGTCTACCGTGACGGCGGTCCAGTCGTCGTCGAGTACGCGGTTTTCCGCACGGCCCTCATTGACCATCGGTTCGATGGTGAAGACCATGCCGGCCTGCAGGCGGCAGCCGGTGCCGGCGATGCCGTAGTGCAGTAGTTGCGGGTCCTCGTGGAAGTTGCGGCCGATGCCGTGGCCGCAATACTCGCGCACGATGGAGAACCCCCTTTCCTCGACATAGCTCTGGATGGCGTGGCCGACGTCGCCGAGGCGTTGGCCGGCGACACAGGCGGCGATGGCTTCTTCGAGGCTCTGGCGGGTGGTGTCGAGCAGGCTCTGAGCCTGGCGGGTTATTTCGCCGGCTTTCATCGAGACATTCATGTCGCCGTGGTAGCCGTCTTTTTTGACGGCGATATCGACGGCGAGGATATCACCTTCTTGCACAACGCGTTCGCCCGGTATGCCGTGCACGACCTCGTCGTTGACAGATATGCAAATGCTGCGCGGGAAGCCGCGGTAGCCCAGGGCGCTGGCGACAGCGTTCTGGCTGCGGATATACTGGTCGGCGACCTGGTTGAGGAACAGGGTAGTGACGCCGGGCTTTAATTCTTCCGAGACGGCCAGCATGGCGTCGGCGGCGATGCGGCAGCTGGTGCGGATGCGTTCTATCTCGGTGGCTGTTTTTAGGTGTACCATAGGCGATGAAAATCGGAGTTTGGTTGGGGGCTTGTCAAGGTGTTATAATACTGGGCGGTCGGAGGGACGGCGTTGGGAGGTTTCCCTTCAGATCCTCGCGACCATCCCTGGTCGGCTCCGAGGGACGGCCTGATCTGATTTCACAGCCTGTGAAATCAGATCAGGCCGCAATCCGTTCAGAGAAATCCCCCAAACGCCTTATTCACCGTTTTGCGGTGTAGAGAAAAAAATGACAACACCGCGCGTATCCGTATTAATGCCCGTTTACAATGCCGCCGAGACCTTGGTGCAAACGCTGGAGAGTATCGCGGGCCAGAGTTTCGAAGATTTTGAGGTGGTGGCGGTTGATGATGGTTCGGAGGACGGCAGTGGGAAAATTCTGCGGGGGTGGGCGGAGAAGGATTCTCGGTTTCGAGTGTTATTAGAGGAGCATCGGGGGATCGTCGAGGCGCCGAATCGGGGACTGGAAGAATGTAGGGGAGAGTTTGTGGCGCGGATGGATGCTGATGATAAAATGCATCAGCAGCGACTGGAGAAGCAGGTGGGCATGTTGGCTGCGGATGAAGGGTTGAGCGTGGTGTCGTGTCTGGTGGAGACTTTTCCGCGCGAGGATGTCGGGCAAGGGATGATTATTTACGAAGAGTGGTTGAACGGGTTGGTTGAGGGCGAGGATATTTTGCGGGAGTTTTTTATTGAGAGCCCGATCGCCAATCCGTCGGCGATGATGCGGCGGCGGGAGTTGGTGGAGTTGGACGGCTACCAGGACCGCGGGTGGCCCGAGGATTACGATCTGTGGTTGCGTTACCGGGCGGCGGGTAAGTGTTTTGCGAAGGTGCCGGAGATATTGCACTACTGGCGCGAACACGAGCAGCGGGCGACGCATACGAATAGCCGCTATTCGGTGGAGAATTTCCTCAGGGCCAAGGCGCATTATCTTTGCGTGGGGCCGCTCGCACAAAGAGATGGGGTTGTCGTTTGGGGCGCGGGCAAGACGGGGCGGCGTATCGCCAAGCATTTGGAGCGCGGCGGGTGTGCGCCGGAGGTCTTTGTCGATATCACGCCCAAGAAGATCGGCGGTACCTTGCGCGGTAAGCCGGTGATTAGTCCGGATGATCTGCCGGTCTGGTGGCGGCGTTATACGCGGCCGATATTGCTGGTGGCGGTGGCGTCGCGTGGGGCGCGGGTGTTGATACGGGAGCATCTGAGTGGTTTGCACATGGTAGAAGGCGAAGATTATCTATGCGTGGCTTAAAGCGAAAGGAAGCTATATGACGATCCAATATTGCCTCAACTCGTCGACGATCCGTCCGGCATCGCTGATGGAAAAGATCGACATCGCGGGGCAGACCGGTTACAAGGCCATCGAATTGTGGAACGATGACCTGACCGCGCATGAAGAACGCGGGGGCTCGCTCAAAGACGTCAAACAGGCACTGGCCGATCATGGCCTATCCGTGCCGACGGCTATCGCGGTGCACGGTTGGTTGGGGTCTGAGGGCGTGGCGCATGCGGAGGCGTTGGAAGAGGCCAAGCGCAAGATGGAACAGGCAGTGGAGGTTGGGGCTGAGTTTGTTATCGCTAGCCCGCCGATGGATCCTTTTGACCTTGCTCGCGGCGGGGCCGATTATCGCGAATTGTTGGAGATCGGCAAAAGCATCGGCGTGCGGCCGGCGATGGAGTATTTGGGTTTTATGAAAAGCGTCCATACCATCGAGCAGGCCTGGCAGATCGTTGAGGACGCGAATCATCCGGATTCGAGCCTGATTATGGACCCGTTTCATATTTTGCGCGGTGGCGGTCCGTTAGAGAGCATTGCCAAAATTCCCGCCGACAAGGTGGCGATCTGGCATTGGAACGACGCGCCGGGCGATAAGCCTTTTGTTGAGCAGAGCGATGCCGATCGGGTGATGCCGGGCGACGGGGTGGGGCCGCTGCAAGAGATTGAGCGGCTGGCCTTGGCGCAGGGTTATGAGGGTTTTGTGTCGTTGGAGTTGTTTAACCCCGCACTGTGGGAGAAAGATCTGGTCGAGGTAGCGAAAATTGGCATGGAAAAGATGCAAGGGTATTTCGCCGGCTGATGGACGAGATCGAAACAGCATATAAATAATGGTAGGGGCGCGGTGGCAAGCGCCCCTTCTTTATTGGTATGGACGGCGTTTTTTGGGGACCTGAGGATTAACGTATCGGTTTGTGGCAACGGTTAGTAGTCTGGATCGTCCCGGACTTCTGGTGGGAAGATCTGCTCGAATACAATCAGGCGACGAGCGTGGGCGGCGGCGTGGTGAGTTGTTGGAACGGATGAAGGAGGCGGTCGAATATGGGCACATAACCCCGTTGGAGCGTCTGATCGGCGAAATTGAACGGCTGGATTCGGCTTACCCGCCATTGGCCGGCCAGTTTAAGCGGTTGCTATTGAAACTCGATATGGATAGGGTGCAAAAGCGCGCTAGAAGAGTTCAAGGCACTTTAGTTTCTTTATGCAATGGGGCGGCAGGTCTGTAAGACAATAGTTGATTTTGCACGGCACCAAGTGACTCATGGGGTTTGTTGTCGTTTGAGATAGGCCTGGTGCTGCTCGTCGCTGAGCGCGCCCTTGCCCTTGCATGTTTCGCAGCGCGGAAAGAGAAAGTTGCTGCCGTCGGGGGCTTCGAGCGGTTTGCGATCGCAGCCGGTGCCTTGGCACGCGGAGCACTGGTGCGGAAGTTTCATCGCGGCACTTTTTTCGTAGGTTTATGGCAGACTGCCAAGATAGGGAAATCGCTGTTTAAATGCTACTCGAAAATGACCTCTTGCTCTCTTTATTTAGTCGGGTAATCCAGGCCTTGCCAACAACGAAAAAATGCTCGAGCGAGTCGAACTCTACCAGAGCTATATCACCAATATAGAAGCTGACGCGGTCGTCAACGCCGCCAATGGCTCGCTCTTGGGCGGCGGTGGTGTCGACGGGGCGATTCACCAATGCGTAGTTTTGCGCTATTCTCCCCCGAGCACCTCGCAGTTTACCAGCGCGCATTAGCTCTGCGGCGCTAAGGCGTTTTCCGCTTGCGTCGATATAAGGTGTAGGGAACCGCAGTTGCGCCGCGCGCGTTCTTCCCAACACGCCGCAACTGTGTATACTGTCTAAGCGAGGGATAAAGCAACAACGATGTAGACCGAGTTTCAGATTCACCACTCCCGATCTCCCAGGAAAAGGAAGGGTGCCATGAACGACGCCGACTATATCGACCTGCAAAACGGGGAACGCGAACCGCTGTTTTTCTTTATGCTCAACGCCTACCTTTGCTCCCGCCTAGACACCGACCAGGAGTCGGACGAAGACGGGGAAGTCAACGTCTATATCGCCCACCTCTTGCACTCGTTGGTCGATGGCACCTTCTACACGCAAAACGCCGAAGTGCTGGCAGACGCACCCTACGACGTATTTTCGCAGGTGGAAGCCAGTGAGAGCGACCGCCACAAACTCAAAGTCTACCGCACCAATGCCGATCATCGCCTCGTCGCGCACGGACTCTTTGCGGGTTTCGGCAGCCACAAGGGCTTCTACCAAAAAAGCACCACGCCGCAGGAATCCTATCTCGAACAGGCGCAGCAGTACTATGGCTGGGCGGCGTGTTTTTCCGAACGACTGCCCAGCCACACGGGATTGGCGAGCACATTGCACAAGCTGGCGCGCGATTTTGAGACGTACCAGTCGGCGCTCAGCCATATGGGTACGACCTACTTCGGGCTGATGGCGCGGCTGTCGCCGGGTGAGATTTTCCATCTCGAGCGGGATGCGCACGAGGCGGCCAAACCGGCTTTACGCGAAGAGGCGCTCAACAAGATGCTTGATGCCTATGGCCAGTGGTGCCGCGAGCCGAAGGCCAAATACCGACAGCGCTTCCGCGAGGCTTGTGCGCAATATCGGGCATACGATGAGATCTTCGCCCAGGGGGATTCGCCGTTTAGCGCGGGGGCTTTCGGGCTGGAAGACGTGAATTGAAACACGTACTAAACAACAAAAGCGGCCCGGCAGATCATTCCGCCGGGCCGCTTCTGTTGTTTGCCGATCTTGGCCTATAGCCCTAAAATCTCGCGCGTATGTTGCGGTAGCGCGTGCCAGTCTTCGATCAGGTAGCGGTTGCCGTCGACATCTTCGACGATGGCCCGGCCGCCGGAGAGCATGCGCACGTTGGTGCGGTAGTTGCGGATCTCCAGTTGGCGGGGGCCGCTAGTAGTCTCGATATCGCCGCGCAAAACCCCGTATTCCTCGTCGATGTTATTGAAGGCCAGGATTTTCGGGTGGAAGTAGATCTTGTTGAGCTCAGCGAATAGTGCCCGGCGGCTATCGTCGTCGAGAGTTTGCGGGTCTTCGAGTAGACCCAGTTCATCGCCATTGGAATCGAAGACGCCGATAAAACGCTCGGCCTGTTCGAAGGGGAAGGCGCGGCGGATTTTGAGGTCGGTGTGCTCTTCGCCGTCGAGCGCGAGGATCAGGCTGCCGCGCTCGGAGCGAAAGAAACGCATTTTGGCTGGGTCGAGCAAAAAGTCTTCGTAGGAATAACCTCGCGATTGGCCTGTCATAGGATGGCCCTCACTTTCGCCATCTCGGTCTGCATATCGACCAGGTTGCGGTAGACTCCGTCTTCCAGTCCCAGCAGTTCCTTGTGCGTGCCGACCTCGGCGACGCGTCCCCGGTCGAGGACCAGCAACCGGTCGGCGTTTTTAAGCGTCGAGAGCCGATGGGCTATGGCGAAGGTTGTGCGCCCCGTGACGAGTCGTTCGAGCGCTTCCTGGATCTCGTATTCGGTGTGCGTATCGACCGAGGCGGTGGCTTCGTCTAGGATCAGGATACGCGGGTCGCCGATCAGCGCGCGCGCGATGGAGATACGCTGGCGCTCGCCTCCCGACAGCCGGCCACCGCGCTCGCCGACTTGTGTGTCGTAACCTTCGGGGAAATTCATAACAAATTTATGGGCGTTGGCCGCGCGCGCCGCCTCGATGATTTGTTGGCGCGTGGCTTCGGGGTGGCCGTAGGCGATATTGCTGGCGATCGATCCCTGGAAGAGCAAGGGCTCTTGCAGCACTACGCCGATCTGCGCGCGCAGGGCCCGCTGTTTGATCATGGTGATGGGCTGGCCGTCGATGCGGATCTGGCCGTCGGTCGCATCGTAGAAGCGCGTGATCAGATTGACGAAGGTTGATTTGCCAGCGCCGGAGGGGCCGACGATACCGATCATCTCGCCGGGCTCGGTGGCGAAGTTAATGCGGTCGAGAATGCGCGCCGAGCCATCGTAGGTAAAGCTGACGTTGCAGAACTCTATCTTGCCCTGGAGTTGGCCGGGGTCTACGGCGTCATAGTGGTCCTGGACTTCGGGTTCGGTATCGATGATCTCAAAGACGCGTTCGGCGGTCGTCGCCGCGCTCTCAAGCTCTTCTGTGAGGTTGCACAGCGAGCGCACCGGCGCGTAAAACATTACCATGTAGGCGATAAAGGCCTGCAGCTCGCCCGGGGTCAGCTCCCCGCTGAGCACCTGTTTACCGCCGAACCACCAGAGGATGATCGAACCGACCGAGGTGATAAAGGCGATTGAGGGGATATAATAGGAGCGCATCTTGAAGGCGGTCATGCGCGAGTCGCGCAAATCGAGATTGCGCTCGTTGAAACGCTGCAACTCGCGTTCTTCTTGGGCAAAGGCCTTGACGACCTTGACGCCGGGAATGGTATCGGCGAGCATGGCGTTGAGGCTCGCGATGCGGCGCCAGATGCGGTGGAAGATCCAGTGGATACGGGTGCGGTAGACGATGGTTCCGACAATCATAAAGGGGATTGGAATCAGCGCGAAGAACGCCAACTGCCAGTTCATCGTGAAGAGCATGACACAGATGCCGATGATGGTCAACGCGTCGATGACGATATCCTGAAATCCCGAAGTGATAAAGCCGCGCATGCGCTCGGTATCGCTGGTCACCCGGGTCATGATCCGGCCGGTGCTCAGGTTGTTGTAGAAGGTCAACGACAGGAGCTGCAGGTGTCGAAAGATTTCCGTCTGTAGGTCGTAGACGATGCGTTGGCCGAGCCAGCCGAGGGCGTACATGCGCACGCCGCTGACGAGCCCGCGCGATATGAAGACGCCGAGCAGGCCGATCACCACCCAGAACAAAATCTGTTCCGGTCCGGCTTCTTCGGTGTTGAACAAGCCATGGGCTGTTAGTAGCAGCCGGGTCATCGCCGCAGGTTCTTTATCTGCTTCTTGCTCACCAATGGCTGCTGCTGCATTCGCGGTTTCTTCGGCCAGGGCGGCGAAGATTACGTCGTCCAGCAGGGCCTGGTTGAGCAGTGGCGGCAGCAGCCCGATTACAGTGAGCACGATGGTTAGGGTGGAGCCGAGCAGCGCGACGTTCCTATAGGGTTTGATATAGGAGAAAAGCCGCCAGAAGGTTTCGGTTTTGCGCAAGCAGTTGGGGCAGATCTTGGTGCCGGGGCGGAAGGCGCGTCCGCAAGTATGGCAATGTTCGACGATCTTGACCGGGTCGGCGTGCGGATCATCGCTATCGGCCTGGTCTTCTTCTTCGACGAGGCTGGCAGCTTCGATGGCCTGTGGCACGCTGGAGAATTTGTAGAAGGCGCTCTGTGAAAAACGCAATAATTCGACGGTTTCGTCTGCGAGTTCGACGACAAGCGCGCCGCTGCCGACATAATTGCGCGTCTGGACTTTTTGCACTTCGTTCAGATCGAGTCGCAGGGTCTCCGGTTCGTCGGAGCCATTGGGATGGAAGACGAGGATGCGTTCGTCGGTAAGGGCAAACCAGGAGTCGCCGTATTGGCCGTCGGGGCGGATATCGGCGGAGAGCAGGATAATTAAAAGCTCGCCGGGCTGTAATTCACCGCGAATATGTGGTTCTAGGTCCTTGGGGATGGATTCGACTAGATCCAAAATAGTCCTATCTACTGTTTAAACAGCTATTTGCGCGCGAATGGGAATAGGCGCCGGAGCGGGGGGTGGTGCGGATATTAGCATAAGTGTCTGTTATATATAAGTTAGGGTGTTTATTTTATATGGCAATAAGAAGCTGATATAGGAATATATAGATAAGAGTTATAAGAACTAATAAATAAAAGACTTATAGTATTAGTGTGGGGGGGTGGCGTCGAGGTAGATCCCTTCACTTATTTCCTAGTATCACTCCGTGATGCGGGGTCTTTGACTGCTCGCCCGACTCCTGTCGGGCCCCGAGGGGTTATGCCTGATTTTGCAGGACAGCAAAATCAGGCATAACAGGCCGTTCAGAGATTGACCCCGACGCCTGGTTTGCCTGATTATTCGGTTGTGGTGAAATTGAAAGATGGGAAGAAAAAAGAAAGAAAGAGGAAAGAGTGGTATGGTGATTAGTCGGGAAGAGTTAAGAAGGCGGTTGGATGGGCTGCCGCGGTTGCATTTGGCGGCGTTGCCGACACCTGTAGAGCCATTGGAACGGCTCAGCGCGCATCTTGGGGGGCCGCGGATCTTTGTTAAACGGGAGGATTTGACGGGGGTGGCGATGGGGGGCAATAAGATTCGCGAGTTTGAGTATCAGATCGCGCAGGCGGTTGAGCGGGGGTGCGACGTGTTGGTACACTCGGCGGCGGCGCAGTCGAATCAGTCGCGGCAGACGGCGGCGGTGGCGGCGAAGTTGGGGCTGAAGGCGGTCGTTGTGGGGCGCGACGATGCGCACGCGCAGTCGCAGGGCAACTTGCTGCTGGCCCGGTTGTTTGGCGCCGAAGTGCACTTGCCGGCACCGCAAGAGCAGGCGGCGGTGGTGGCGGCGAAAATGGCAGCGTTGCGTGCGGAAGGGCATACGCCATTTCACACCAGCACGGACGCGCGCGTTTTTCGCAGCGTGGCCTATGTCGACGGGGCGCTGGAGTTGTTGGCGCAGTGTGAACAGCAGGGCATTGAGCCGGATGCGATTTATTTGTGTTCGGGTGCTTATACCCATGTGGGTTTAGTTGTGGGGTTGAAAGCGTTGGGGGTGGATTGGCGGGTGGTTGGCATCAGCCCTTCGCCGCGCGACGACCAACAGGCCGCCGAAGGCCATGCAGAATTGGCGCGAGAATGCGCCGGGGTTTTGGCGCTGGATCTGGAACTATCACCGGAAGACTTTGAGAGTTATGCCGATTTTGTCGGGCCGGATTACGGGGTGGTCACCGAAGAGAGTAAAGCCGCGTTGCACCTGGTGGCTGAGCAGGAGGGTTTGTTGCTCGATCCTTCATATACCAGCAAGGCGATGGCCGGGCTTATCGCGCATATCAACGATGGGCGGTGGCAGGCCGGGCAGACGATTGTTTTTCTTCATACGGGTGGTACGCCCGCATTATTTGCCTACGCGAAGGATCTGGGTTACGCATGAATTTTCCCGAACCTGACAAGAGCCGTCTCGAGCGGCGTAAGGACCTGATTGAACGGTTGCGCAAGGACTTGAATGCCGACCAGATCATCGATAGTGACGAGGACTTGGTCGCCTACGAATGCGATGCGCTATCGGCCTATCGCCAGCGGCCGATGCTGGTGACGTTGCCTGACAATACGGCGCAAGTCTCGGCGGTGCTCAAGGCCTGCTCGGCGTTGGATATCCCGATTGTACCTTGGGGCGCGGGCACCGGGCTTTCGGGCGGGGCGCTGCCGAGGGAGGATGGCGTGGTGCTGAGTACCGCGCGGTTGCGCTCGGTGCTTGATATTGATTTGAAAAATCGTACGGTGACGGTGCAACCGGGGGTGACGAACCTAGCGGTGACCGAGGCGGTCGAGCAATATGGCTTCTACTACGCGCCCGATCCGTCGAGCCAGATCGCCTGTTCGATCGGCGGTAATATTGCCGAAAATTCGGGTGGGGTGCACTGTCTAAAGTATGGTACGACCACCAATAATGTGTTGGGTATGGAGGTCGTGCTCGCCGATGGCGAAGTGGTTCGGGTCGGCGGCAAGGGCATGGATCAGGCCGGATACGACTTGCTGGGATTGCTGACGGGGTCGGAGGGTTTGTTGGCGATTACTACGGAGGCGACGCTGAGGATTTTGCCCAAACCGGAAGTGGCGCGGGCGATGATGGCGGTTTTTAATTCGGTAGAGGGTGCGGGGCAGGCCGTTGCCGATATTATTGCTGCCGGGATGGTGCCGGCGGGCATGGAGATTATGGACCAGTTGTCGATTGAGGCGGTTGAGGACTTTGTCGGTGCGGGGTACCCATTGGGCGTCGCGGCGTTGTTGCTCGTCGAATTGGATGGGCCGGAGAGCGAGGTCGCGCATCACATCGGCGTGTTGGAGGGGCTTTTACTGCAGGCGGGTGCGAGCGAGATTCGTCGGGCGGAGAATGAGGCTGACCGCTTGCGGCTTTGGGCCGGGCGCAAGGCGGCCTTTCCGGCAATGGGGCGCATCAGCCCGGATTATTATTGCATGGACGGGACGATACCGCGCGGCAAGCTGCCCGAGGTGTTACGGCGGATCGGCGAACTAGCCAAAGGCTATGGGCTCAGGGTCGCCAATGTCTTCCACGCCGGCGACGGCAATTTACATCCGCTGATATTGTACGATAGCAATGTCGAAGGCGACTTGGCCAAGGCCGAGGGATTGGGGGCCGATATTCTGAAACTCTGCGTTGAGGTCGGCGGGGTCTTGAGTGGGGAACACGGGATCGGTATCGAGAAACGGGACTTGATGCCGTGCATGTTCAACGACGCCGATTTAGATGCCCAGGAGCGGATCAAGGCGGGTTTTGACGTGGGGCAGATTTTGAATCCGGGTAAGGTGTACCCGGTGCTAAGGCGGTGTGCCGAGGGGGGGGCGATGCATGTGCACGGGGGGGAGGAGAAGTTTCCGGAGTTGGAGCGGTTTTAGCGGAAGTTGTGTTGTTGACGGTCTGTTGGGCGATCAACGAACCGTTCCAGCAATTTGTATAAAAAAATAATGTCGAATGCAAACAGTTGGCCATGGGTCGGCTGTTTTGTGTGTGTAGACCTGGAGAGTGGCTTTGCGGTCTTGCAAGGCGGTGATGTGGGCGGCGTTGGTTTCCGGGGCGGAGTAGGGTTGTATATCGCCAGTTCGTTGCCGTCGGCTCTTTGCACGTCCGGTGCAAGAAACAGGCAAAGAGGATCAACCAACGGCAATATTTCATGCATGGGGAAGGCATGGTGAAATATTTGCACCTATAAATAAAATCCAAACACTGCCCCGACGGATTCACACAGGTCGGTGTTTTGATAGATTGCAACGACACACGCATAAAGATGTATGTCAAGCACGCGTAATGTATATCGGTGTATTTCAGAACAGCAGCCTTTTATGCGTATTTATCTATTGCGGTGATAGGTTGATTTTGCGGAAGTTTTTTTGGCAATTTTGTTGGAATAGCGCTTTGCGTGCTCAGACGAGCATAGAATGGCCGACTTGAGCAATGGTGGGACGGGGCTACTTTTTAAGCGCCGGAGAAATCGGATATCACGACACAGGGAAATGCATGGAAGAATCGAATAGCGTCGCGAATAGTATACAGGAGCAAGTTCGCCAAGCGCTCGCCGAGCGCTCGGCGTTGGAGGTTTTTGCTGGGGGGAGCAAGTCTTTTCTAGGGCGCAAACAGAGTGGGGCGCCGCTCGATGTGTCCGCTTTGCGTGGCGTGATCAGCTATGAGCCGGGTGAGTTGGTGCTGGTAGCTCGCCCGGGTACCCGGTTGAACGAGATTGAGACTTTGCTCGATGGCGAAGGGCAATACTTCGCTTTCGAACCACCCGGGTGGGGTGAGGCCGCGACGATCGGCGGCACGGTGGCCTGTAATCTTTCGGGGCCGCGGCGCTTTAAGATGGGGGCGTTGCGTGATCACTTGCTCGGCATCGAGATGATTGACGGCCACGGCGAGCGGATTCGTGCTGGCGGTAAGGTGGTCAAGAATGTCACTGGTTATGATTTGTCGAAGGTATTGGCTGGGTCTTTTGGCACACTAGGTGTGCTGACCGAGGTCTGTCTCAAGGTCTGGCCCCGGCCCGAGACGCAGGCGACTTTGTCGGTGCACGGGCTGTTGCCCGATGCGGCCTTGCAGCACATGTTGGACTGGGCGGCGCGGCCATTGGAGATTACGGCTTTGGCCTATGACGAGGCCGGTTTGGTGGCGCGCGTGGAAGGTCCGGCTCAGGCAGTTAGGGTGCAGATCGAAATGCTGCGGGCTTTGGTCACGGCGGAGTCGTCGGTGATGGAGCACGATGAATCGCTCGCCTTCTGGCGGCATTGGCGCGAGTTGGAATGGCTGGTGCCGGGAGCGGGGATGCAGCGTTGGCGTTTTTCCGGGCCGCCGACCAGGATGGTGCGGCTGATGGAGGCGCTCAAGGCCGAGGGTTTACAGCGCTGGGGTTTGGATTGGGCGGGCGGGTTGTTGTGGGCGTTGTTGCCGGTCGATACGGCAGTAGGGCTAGTACATCGGACCGCCGCCCGCCACGAGGCCTTGGGGTGGCGCTTCGCCGCCGGGGAGCGTAACGAGGAGGCCTTTACCCCGCCGAATGGCGGCGTGGTGCGCATGAATCAGATGCTCAAGCGGTCTCTTGATCCGCAAAATATTTTCAACCCGGGCAAGATGTTCGCCCTCGACGAGATTCAGGTAGGAGGCAATGGTTTAGATGGCTGAATTTAAAGTAGTGGTATCCGATTATATCTTACCCGATATGGAAATCGAAAGGCAGGCGGTCGAAGCGATTGGCGCGGAGTTTGTGACCGGCCAATGTCAGAATGCTGCCGAACTGATCGAATTGGCGCACGATGCTGACGGAATGTTCAACACGTATTTCGGCCCGTTGAGTGATGAGGTTTTTGCCGGCTGCCCGAAATTGAAGATCGTTGTGCGTTTCGGCATCGGTTACGATACGATTGATGTTGAGGCGGCCACCCGCCACGGGGTGATGGCGGTCAATGTGCCGGACTATTGTATAGACGAGGTGT
>DQLG01000211.1 GCA_015660315.1 Candidatus Latescibacterota bacterium | reverse complement strand
TTTATGGCCCTGAGCCTGATGATGATTTGCCTGTCGGTCATCCTGCACCGGCAATGGTCCCAAGCCGAGCACCTGGCCTATCCGATGGTCCATCTTCCGCGCTCGATGATCGAGGAAGGCAGCGACCCCACCGCCCGACTCGGGCCCTTCTTCAAAAACCCGCTGATGTGGTTGGGTTTTGCCCTGCCGCTGTTCTTTTTTAGCTTCGACGGGCTCAACCACTATTTCCCGGAGGTGCCGATCTTCCCCCAGTTTTCGCCCAGCCTCTGGTGGTTCGAAGACTCCGTGCGGGTGATCATCGGTTTCAGCTTCGCCTGGATCGGCTTCTTTTATCTGGTCAGCATCGACATCGTCTTCAGCATCTGGTTCTTCTACCTTTTCAGCAAGCTCGAAGAAGGCGCCTTCAGCGTCATCGGCATCGCCAGCACCGAGAAATTGAGCCGTTACGAAGCCTTTCAATCCGCCGATCTGGTCCATCAGGGCCTAGGTGCTTTTGTGGTGTTCGCGATCTTCGGCCTGTGGATGGCGCGCCGCCACCTGCTCGCCGTCTGGCGCAAAGCTTGGGACCGCTCGGACCCGCTCGACGATTCCAATGAGATGCTCTCCTACCGCACCTGCCTCATCGGCCTAATCAGCAGCCTGCTCTTTATCTCCGGTTGGCTGTGGTTATCCGGCATGCCCCTGATTGTATTACCATTATTTTTGGGCATCGTGCTGATCTATTATATCGTCATCACCCGCGTCGTCACCGCCGGCGGCATTCCCACCACTCGACCGCCCATCGTACCGCCCTTCTTTATCATTTCTGGTCTCGGGGCTTCGATACTCGGCGACCGCGGCCTAGTCGCCATGGGTTTTGCCATGGGCTGGGCGGCCGAAATGCGGCTCTTCACCATGATCGCCTGCGCCAATAGCCTCAAACTCGCCGAGATGATTCCCGGACCGAAACGACGCCTGTTCTGGGGTATGATTTTAGCTTTGCTCTGCGGACTCGCCGGGTCGACCTATGTGCTAATGCACGTCGCCTACACTCACGGCGGTATCAACCTAACGTCGCATTTCATCGGCGACGGCGGCCAGTGGAACCGCCTCGTCCCTCTGCTCAATTCCCAACCCGGAGCAGATGTGCGCGGATGGATCTTCACCGGAATCGGCGGCTTGGTCGAAGGTTTGTTGATGTGGGCCAATCACCGTTTCTTCTGGTGGCCTTTCCATCCGCTCGGTTTTGTCGTCGCCGGCGGATTTATCACCGGCCAGATCTGGTTCTCGGCCTTTATCGCCTGGCTGTTGAAGGCGATCATCCTGCAATACGGCGGTCCCGGTCTGTTTACCCGGCTGCGGCCGTTCTTTCTCGGCATGATTCTCGGCGAGGCGACCACCGGAGGACTATGGCTAGTGATCGATGCTTTAACGGGCAATTATGGCAACCGCATTACGGCGATGTGACCTCGGTGAGCCCGCCGCAATAAAGCAAGCCGCCTAAGGTCCGGCGAACCTCACATCTAAACTGATCCAGTTTGAGGGGGCCTCACACCGCCTCAAACGCGTTGTTGGCGTTCAAGGGTATTTAATAGCAACGGATTGGCTCCAATAGCTACGTCAAGATTGCGTTACACCTTTATAACCTCATGTAAATACGGTAAAAGCCCCTGCTTGACATGCAGGAGATCCGCAGTGCGGAGCAAGTCTGCGATTACCCGCCATTAAAACAATAGTCCTATATAAATACCGCTGGAGATACGTTAAATCGCTCTGTCAAAACGCGAATCTGCCTAACGTTCAGTTCGCGCTTTCCTCGAACAATTTCTGAAACCACCCCTTGAGAGCCGACTTCGGGCAAATCAGACTGGGTTAGATCGTGTTCTTCCATAAGATATTGCAATATCTCACCGCCACGGCACTCGGGCATGGTATGGTGTTTCTGCTCGTAGGCATAAATAACCGTACCCAGCGTATCTAACAACGAATACAGTGGGTGATCTTCGTCCGTGCCGACTTCGTCCACAAGATCGTTGAGTCGCTCTACCGCTTCGTCGTATTCTCTTTCGCTCTGAATACTTAATAGCGGACTGATTTTTATCCAAGAGCGCTTGAGTTGTGGTGTAATTGCACTCATTGCTTCCATCCTCCTCGATCGTATTCGCGGTGCGCCAGGACGTGGCGAATATATACCTTGCCGCGATTGAAATGAACAGAGGCAACGAGACGATATTTGTTACCCCCGATATTAAAGACAACAAACTGTTCAACTTTGTCAGCCGATGGAAAAGTGGCTCGCAAAGCGCTGAAGCTATTGAATTCGCTTTGACTCATGACTTTGAACCAGCGAGACAAAGCACCTTTGCTATCCGGATATTTCTCCCAGAAGACACGCAGTGCTTTGCGAGAGATAATATGCATAAATTCAATATATCTCAATTTGAGATATATTGCAATATCTATAAATTCACATCAGTGTGATTAGCGCGTTATTCATTGTTGGCTGAGAGTCAGCGATCGCGTAGATTACGCTCGCTATGGATCAAAAGAACCGTGGTTTGCCGCAAAACCCGCCCGACACTCGGCATTGGTGCAAACAATCACCTGAGACGGAGATATCCAGATGAATATGACGATCAACAAAAAGAAGGTGTCGCTGGAGGGCGTCGATCCCTCCACGCCGCTATTGTGGTTTTTGCGCGACCATCTCGGAATGACCGGCACCAAATTCGGCTGCGGCATGGCGCTATGCGGTGCCTGCACGGTGCACCTGGACGGCGAGGCGACGCGCTCCTGCGTCTTGCCGGTGAGTGCCGTAGGCACGGCGGAAGTAACGACGATCGAGGGCCTTTCAGCCAAGGGCGAGCATCCCGTACAAAAAGCCTGGCAGGAACTCGACGTACCACAATGCGGCTATTGCCAACCCGGCCAGATCATGTCCGCCGCCGCGCTGCTGGCGCAAAATTCCGATCCCAGCGAAGAGGAAGTCGTCACGGGTATGTCGGGCAATATCTGCCGCTGCGGCACCTACCAGCGCATCCACGCCGCCGTACTCGAAGCCGCCAAGGAGATGCCATGAACCAAATTATGCGCATAGACCGCCGCGATTTTTTGAAGGGTTTGCTCGGAGCGAGTGGTGGATTGTTATTGGCCGTACGGACTCTCCCGGCCCAGGCATCGGCCGGAGGTCCCTGGCAGCCCAGCGTGTATTTGTCAATCGCCGAGGACGGCATCGTCCGCATCGTCGCCCACCGCTCGGAGATGGGCACCGGCATCCGTACCTGCCTGCCCGCCATCGTCGCCGATGAACTGGGCGCGGACTGGGCCCAGGTGCAAATCGTGCAGGCCACCGGTGATGCCAAATACGGCTCGCAAAATACCGACGGCTCGCGCAGTGTGCGCAATTTCTACGACGCGATGCGCGAGGCGGGTGCCACCGCGCGCACCATGCTGGAGCAGGCAGCGGCGCAACAATGGGGCGTCGACTCGACGGCCGTGACTACCCTCGAACACGGGGTCCATCACGCAAGCAGCGGTAAGAAGGCGGGGTTTGGCGAGTTAGTGGCAGCGGCAGCGGCCCTGCCAGTCCCATCAGTCGAAGAATTGCGCTACCGCTCGCCGGAAACCTACCGCTATATCGGCAAGAACATGCCCATCGTCGATCGCGAAAATATCACCACTGGCCGCGCCGAATATGGTATGGACGTGCAACTGGACGGAATGAAATACGCCGCCGTGCTACACTGCCCGGTGTTAGGTGGCAAAGTCGTCTCCTATGACGCAACAGAGGCACTTAAAGTGCCCGGAGTGGAACAAGTGGTGCAAATGCCAGAAGCCGAAGCGCCCTTCGCCTTCCACGCACTCGGAGGTTTAGCCATTATCGCCAGCAACACTTGGGCGGCGTTCCAGGGCAAAGCCAAATTGCAAGTCGAGTGGGACTACGGACCGCACGCCGACTACGACTCAGAAACCTATCGCGCAGAGTTATTGCAGAGCGTCAACACCCCGGGCGAGGTGGTCTTGGCGCGTGGCGATGTCGATGCAGCATTGGCCGCCGCCCCGACACGGCATGCGGCCGACTACTACGTGCCGCATTTGGCGCACGCGCCGATGGAGCCGCCGGTGGCCTTGGCACATGTGACGGCAGAGGGATGTCAGGCCTGGGCGCCGACGCAAAACCCACAGGCGGCGCAAGACGAGTTGGCTACCGCGTTGGGGCTGGACAAAGAGCAAGTGGTAGTGCACGTAACCCTGCTCGGCGGCGGTTTTGGACGCAAGTCGAAACCCGACTTTATCGCCGAGGCGGCGCTATTGTCGCAAAAGTTGCAGGCGCCAGTTAAGGTAGTCTGGTCGCGGGAGGACGACATCCAACACGACTACTTCCACGCCGTGGCGGCCTGCCGGGTCGAAGCGGGTCTCGACGCCGAGGGCAAGGCGCAGGCATGGCTGATGCGCTCGGCCTTCCCCTCGATCGTGTCGACCTTCAACCCCGCGGCCGACGGACCCAGCGCTATGGAACTGGGTTTGGGTTTTACCGATTTGCCCTTCGCCATAGATAATGTGCGCGGTGAGAAGGGCAAGGCGGCGCCGCATGTGCGCATCGGCTGGTTGCGCTCGGTAGCCAATATCTACCACGCCTTCGCCATCTCGTCCTTCGCCGATGAACTAGCGGATCTCGCTGGGGCCGACCCGCTGGACTATCTGCTCGATTTGATCGGCCCGGCGCGCAAGATCGACCCGGCCGACAGCGGAGCCGACTATGGCAATTATGGCGCGCCACTAGAGCGCTATCCCATCGATACCGGACGTTTGCGCGAAGTCTTACAACGGGCGGCTAAAAATGCGGGATGGGGCCAGTCGTTGCCGCGCGGAAGTGGACTAGGTATCGCCTGCCACCGTAGCTTTTTGACTTATGTGGCCAATGTGGTCGAAGTCGAAATATCGCGGGAAGGGACCATAACCATACCCCGGGTACACGTAGTCGCCGATTGCGGTTTGCTGATCAACCCCGACCGGGTGCGCGCGCAATTCGAGGGCTCGGCCGTCTTTGGCGCCAGCCTGGCATTGATGGGCGAGATCTCGGCTAAAGAAGGTCGGGTGCTACAGTCCAATTTCCACGACTACAGAGTCTGCCGCATGCACGAAGCGCCCAAGGAAATACAAGTCGAGCTAGTCAAAAGCGGCGCGCCGCCCGCTGGAGCCGGTGAGCCGGGTGTGCCGCCCCTAGCACCGGCGTTGAGCAATGCGATCTTCGCTGCTACGGGCCAACGAGTGCGTAGTTTACCGCTTGCGGCGCACGATCTGTCGTGGTCGTGAGCCGATGGGCATGCGCGATTAAAATTTGCTGTATATATTAGAGAAATCGGTTTTTTCACACTCAATACGGAGACATCATGGAAAAAGTAACCGTCTACCACAACCCCAACTGAGGGAAATCTAATGGCGCGCTGAAGATTCTGCGCGACCGCAACGTCGAGTTCGACGTTATCGAATATATCAAGAACCCGTTGAGCGAAGGCGAGTTGAGGAAATACTTCGCAATGCTCGCCGTCGAACCCAAGGAGATGCTGCATCCAGGCTCCTTCGCCAAGCTCGGCCACGACATCGCCGACTATAACGAGCCGGACGCGCTGATCGCATTACTGGTAGAGCACCCCGAAGTAATGAACAGGCCGCTTATCGTACACGGAGACCGCGCCGTCATCGCCCGTCCGTCGGAGCGAGTCGAAGAGATCCTCGATTAAGAGAGCCTTTTCACACCTACTGATTTGGCCTGTCGGTGCCGTGTTATTTATACTCGGGGCTAACAGGCCATTTCTTTATTCTGCCGGCAATTTACCGCCATCTTTCCGCGATCTATCGTATATCTACACCTGACGGGACTGCATAAAAGCATAAACTGCCCGGCTATGGTATCAGTGCCGCGCAACCGATCAACTGCAACGCCACTCACCTATCCGGCCTTAAACATCGGTTGCAAAAAGATCCGTCCCGTCCCACCCTCTGCTTCGAAACGCACATAGGCCTCATCGCCGGCCGCATATTGAAAACACGTGCCCTCACCCGTCGCCAACCGCTGCCCGCCCGGCCCGATAAACGCACCAGCGCACGGTGCGTCGACCTCTATCGAGATCCGCCCGTCGGCCTCGTCGACCGCCACCAATAACAGGCCGGTAGTCGCGTAACTGCGCCCGCGCTTGGCCGCCTCGACCACCCCCGCCGGCGTCGCCTGCTCCACCTGCACCATATTGTAGGCGTTATCGAAATCGTCCGGGTCGTGAAAGTCGTCGTTGGCGAAACCCCACATACGATGCCCCGCCGTCAGCAACTCGTCCCAGAAATCCGCGTAATAAGGCTCTCGCCCCCTCTGCAAGGCCTGTTCAATCCCATAATGACCATTATAGACCTCGATGCCATCGGGCCAGGTCCCCAATGCCTCCAGTTTTGCCCGCGTCCAGTATTCGCGCCGAGGCCCTTCCGGCTGCGGATGGCAGACGACTGTCAGCAATTCGCCTGCCTGCGCCAGCGCCTCCTCCAATGACAGCTTGTAGAGCGGCTCGACCTCCGGACCGACAAAAATTACATTTTCGCGGGTACTGTATTCGAAGCCGTGTAGAAGCGCCAACTGTCCATAGCTCGCCCGCATTACCGACAGGTCGGTGACGGTATCGTGATCGGTAAGTGTCACAAAACCCGCGCCAATTTCGTTGTAGCGCTGTACGCTATCGGCCAACGGCACCGACGCGCAAGCGCTGTGCTCGCTGCAATGGCCATGGAAAGAGCCGCGAATCCACGCCCCGTGCCCATCGCGATACGAATTGTGCAATTGAGTCCCCATCTGTCGCCTCCGCTTTATGCTGCATTAAGTTCCTTTGAGGTCGATGCCTTCCCTCGTCCAGGTGCACACCAGCTCGCCCCCTTCAGACCAACTTCAGATCCGCCTTCTGCCCCTCTTCGACAAAGGCGGTCAACAAGTTAACACCGGCTTTAAGGTCTTTTTTGTCGACCAGTTCAACCGAAGAGTGAATATAGCGGGTCGGCACTGAAATGGTCGCGACCGGCACGCCGGCCCTCACTCGTTGCATCGCCCCGGCGTCCGTGCCGCCCAAGGGCAGGATCTCCATCTGGTATTTTATTTTTCTCTTCTTGGCCAACGCCTTGAGATGCGCGACCAAACCCGGATGCGAAATAGACGACGAATCCAATAGCTTAATCGCCGCTCCCGCACCCAGTTGTGTCACCTGCTCATACTCGGGCACGCCCGGCAGATCGACCGCCAATGTCGTGTCGAGCGCCACCCCCAAATCCGGATCGACGCCGAAGGCGCTCACCTGAGCGCCGCGCAAGCCGATCTCCTCCTGTACCGTCGCCACCGCGTAGGTGTCGCAACCAAAGGTCTTCGCCTGCTGCATCGCGCGGATCATCATATACAGCGCGATGCGGTTGTCCATCGCCTTGCAGGAAATACCATCGCCGATCTCGGCAAAATCGCGCTGCAAAGTAACCATCGAACCGACCTCGACCTCGCGCTTGACCTTGGCGGCGGGCAGATACAAATCGACGACAAAATCCTTGACAGCCAACTTGCGGTCCCGGTCCGCCGCCGTAGCGATATGCGGTGGCCGGATCCCCGGATAAAGCAAACCAGGCAGGTCGTTCTTGACGCCGCTGACGACGACGCGCTGCGCCACCATATTGCGCGGGTCGTGCCCGCCCAAAGGCACAAGACGCAACCAACCGCGGTCGTCGATATGCGAAACCACAAAACCGATTTCGTCCATATGCGCGGCGATCATTAGCTTCTTGGGCTTCTTGGGCTTCTTGGCCTTGCTGGCTTTTTTCAAGGCAATCAGGTTGCCCAGCGCATCGACCCGTATATCGTCGACCAAAGGCGCCATCTCGCGGCGCACGATCTCGCGCAACCGGTCTTCGCGCCCTGGCACCCCCGCACTTTCGCACAACTCTTTTAGTAATTCCATTATCCGCTCCTTATATAAGAATCCATACCGAGATTATGCCTGCTCGGCCGAATGCCGTCAACTCCGCCGCCGACTTGAACAAGACCGCTTAATTGCGTAATCTCGCTGTCAGAGCCCGGCCTCTTCACAGGAGCATAACATGCCCGCCCCGCAATACGAAAAACTGAATTTCACCGAGAAGCACAGCGAGCAAATGTTGGCGCAGTCGCACGCCTTCTACCGCGATATCAGAGAGCGTCGCAGCGTGCGGGATTTTTCCAATCGTCCCGTGCCGCGGGCCATTATCGAGAACGCGTTATTGGCGGCAGGCACCGCGCCCAGCGGGGCCAACCAGCAACCCTGGCACTTTGTCGCGATTTCAAATCCCGTGCTCAAAGGAGAAATCCGCCAAGCAGCGGAAGAGGAAGAACGGGCTTTTTATAATCACCGGGCCACCCCGGAATGGCTTGAGGCGATCGCGCCATTCGGCCTCGACGAGCACAAACCATTCCTCGAGATCGCCTCCTATCTGATCGTCATCTTCGCGCAGAAAGCCATAACTGACGACGAGGGCCGACAGCATAAGACCTACTATTCCACCGAATCTGTAGGCATCGCTACCGGCATGCTAATCACCGCCCTGCATCTAGCGGGCTTGGTAACCCTTACCCATACGCCCAACCCAATGCGCTTTCTCAACCAACTACTCGACCGCCCCGACAGCGACCGCCCCTTCCTGATCCTAGTCGCCGGCTATCCGAGCGAAGAAGCACAAGTGCCCGTAATCAAAAAACACCCGCTCGAGCGCTTCGCCACATTTATCGAAGCCTAAACCCCGACCAGTCGGTTCAACCTTCATCGTCGACGAAGGCGGTTCCTTTGTTATAGCCCATTGCACCTGACTCTTTTTGCGCTCTGCGACACAAGCCGTCAAATATTGGCCGACGGCGGCACCACACACAATTGCGGATCCGGATTAACCCGCCCACCGCGCTTAAGCTCCGTCACCACATTTTGCGCATCATCCCCGAGCCCGCCCACCCGAAATTTTCTATTGTCCAACCGCGGCACCGGTACTTCTTCCGGCGCGTCAGCCTGGGGTATCCACTCATAGGGCAGACGATAGGCGCGATAGATCATATTATGGTTGCCGTTCTTGCCATAATAAGGGCTGATATACTCCCAGACGATTTCGTGGTCTCGCGTCACCTCGATCAGGCGCCCATCCGTGCCCTCCGTTATCAACGTATTGCCATTGGGCAACCGCTGCACCGAACTGACAAAACCGCTATAAAAGCGATGTGCTTCGACAATGGGGGGGAAACCGGCTTCAACCGCCGAATATTGCCAAACGATCTCCAGGGTGACCGGATCGAATTCGAGCACACGCGAAAAGTCCCGACGAGCGTTGTTGTGCCCCGTCGGCGAAGTCGGATTCGGCGCGCCATAACCGGCCCAGCCACCATTGTCGAATACCAGGATATTGCCCTCGCCCGGCAAGCCCCGCGGGATCATATGCGGATGGTGTTGTCCAACGATCCACCCCAATGCCCGAAGCTCGGGGCTCGTATCGTAATCGGGGCCTATGCGCCAGACAATCTTGCCGGATTTTTTATCGGTTATGGCGAAGATATTCGCCTGTCGGCTGCTCCAGATGAGATTGTCGGGGTGGAAACGCGCATCCCCGCCGTCGTGCCATTTGTTGGGCCCCAAGGTCGACAGGGAATTGATATGCATCCAATCGCCGATACCGCCACTGGCCGGCACGATATTGGGATTGCGGTACATCGTATTCTTAGCCTCTTCGCCAAAACCCATCTCGTCAAAGTGCTCACTGAAGATCCACTCCCAAACGATTTTGCCGTCCCACGCAACCTCGATGATCGTATCGTCGATTAATTTTTTTTCGCTGATTTTTGTATTCGTCAGATCCTTGTGCGATAACATCAGCGTATTGCCGCCGCTGACCGCAGGCGACATCCCGGGCACATAATAGCCCACCGGATTGCCCTCACGCTGATAATCGTGGTGCTGCCTGGCCATCCATCGGGCTTTGCTGCGCGGGTCTTTGATCCGCTGGTATTTGGCAAACTTCCACACCACATTGCCCTGCCAGTCGACCTGTACCAGATCGACATTGTCCATATAGCCGTATTTAGGATTTCGAATATCGGTGCTGCCCATCGCGAATCCTCCGGGGAGAATTTTGGCGGGAAAACCGATGAGCCCCTTCCAGACATTGACTAGGTTGCCATTCATATCCATCAACGCAATGCCCAGCGCATCGGTCGGGTTACCGATGGGGAAGACGGTATAGCCGTTAAAACATTTATCGGGATAATAGATGGTCGTGCTGGTGGGATAGATGCTCGGATAAGCCATGAAATGTTCCCTAATCGCTCAACATCATTGATTGAGAAAAAGCATCGGGCGCGAGGATAGGCCGGAACTCAGAACAGCGACGCCGTCACCGCCTTGGCGATCATCTGCACCGCCGCGCAGACCATGCCCACTAACGCCATACCCACCCCATGGCCCACAGCCAGCACCATCGCGTATTGGCGCCATTCCTGCTTGCCATAGCGCGGCCAGAAATAGTATTTGGCCAGCAGCGCGCCGATTACCTCTGTCAGCATCGCAAAAAAAGTCGCCGTGCCGGAGGAGGCCACCGCGCGGATATACCCCCAGACAAAGAA
>DQLG01000075.1 GCA_015660315.1 Candidatus Latescibacterota bacterium | reverse complement strand
TCAACGGCCAGAAAAACTGCTGGTACTGAAAAATAAAGGTGATCAGGGCTAAGGCGATCAGGCCGGGGCGGGTCAGTGGCAGAATCACGTCGGTGAAAGTTTGCCATTTACTAGCACCATCGATATGCGCGGCTTCGTCCATCGCTTTGGGGATGCTGAGCATAAACTGCCGGAGTAGGAAGGTGCCGAAGGCGCTAAACGAAGCCGGGATGATTAGCCCGTGGTAGGTGTTGAGGAAACCCAGCCAGACCATCACCTGGAAATTGGGGATCATCAGTGTAAGGCCTGGGATCATCATCGTTGCTAGATAGAGCAGAAACACGCTATCGCGGCCGCGCCATTCGAGCCGAGCGAAGGCGAAGGCGGCCAAAGCCGAGGTCAGCACCTGAATCAGGGTGTTGGCGAAGGCAATAAAGATGCTGTTGAAAAACCAGCGCCCGAATTTCAGTTCTAGTTTTTCGCCTGTCACCGGTTCAGGCTGCTGACCGAAGAGCACGGGGTAGTTTTCTGCGTGTGCCTCTTCTGGCACGATGTGTACGCCGCCGGCCTCGATTTCGGCGCGTGACTTGAACGAGGCGCCGACCATCCAGATAAAGGGCATGGCGAGCATAAAACCCAATAGGCCCAGCGCGACGAAGCGAATGCGCGTTGAAGTGTTGTCAAAGGGAAGTTTCATTAATCCACCTCCTGGTCGCGGCCAAAACGCCAGTTGAGCGCGGTGGCAACGAAGATAAAGGCGAAGAGCACCCAGGAGATCGCCGCGGCATAGCCCATGTCGAGATCTTGGAACATCTTGTTATAGATATAATAGCTCAGTGTCGTCGTCGAACCGGCCGGCCCGCCCTGCGTCATCACGCGCGCCTGTTCGAAGCCGCCCTGCAGGCCGCCGATGACGGAGACGACACTGATAAAGAAGGTGGTCGGTGCGAGCTGCGGCCAGGTCACGTGGCGGAAGCGTTGCCAGCGGCTCGCCCCATCGACCTCGGAGGCGTCGAGTAATTCCTGCGGCACATTGGAAAGCGCGGCTAGGTAGAGCAGCATATTCTGTCCGCCGATGAAGATCCACATGCCCATCGCCAGGATCGCCGGTTTGGCCCAGGCGATCTCGGCCAGCCACGAGGGGGGCACAAGCGCTAAACCGATTGCGTTAAAACCGGCCTCCAGGCCCATATTGACCGGGCCGGTCTCGGGCCGATAGAGCGATTTCCACAGGATATAGACGGCGACACCGGAGGTGAATTGCGGCAGGTAGAAGATGGTGCGAAAGGTGACGATATTGAAGAGGAAACCAAGCGCGGCGAAGAGCCAAATCAAGCCAGCAAAAAGACCGATGTTTTCCCAGCCGAGACCGAAGCCCAGGACGATGCAGAGTAGCGCCAGCCCAGCGCAGACCAGCGCGCCCGGTGCGCGTTCGCGCCACGGGCCCAGTGGCAGGTCGCGGTTGAGTAAGAGTGCCAAGCCCAAGGCGCCGGTGACGGCCAATGGCAGCCCCATCATCAGAAAGAGCGTATTGTAAAAGTAGTACCAAAAACGCGCGTCGCGCGGCTCGTAGGCGGCCCACATTGGCCCGCCCAAGCTCCAAAAACCGAATACGGCCAGCGCGATCAGCAACCCTGGTCCCAAGCCGACGCCGAAATCCCATTCGGCGTTTTCGCGGCCGACGATGGCCACACCGCAGATAAGCGCGAGAATGCCGCCGAAGAAGGTGCCTTGCGTCCCTTGATTAAACCAGAAGGCAAAGACGCCCGTATGTCCCTCGGCACTGCCGCCTAAAGCACCGAGCACCATTGCTGCACCGGTCACACAGATGAGTGCGCCACCGGTGCGTGTGCCTCGCCATTGGTGTATGTTGGCAAGCAGCGCGCCGATTAACCCCGCTATCAATGCGGCTACGCAGAGCATGTAGAGCGCCAGCACACCGGAGTGGGGTTCCTCTAATGCGCGTACGCCTAATACATCGGCGAAGTTGCGCAGGCCGACAAAGGACGCCTTCTCGTGCGGTCTGAGCGTCCAATAGTGGAAAGCCATGGCGAAAGAGAGCAGCACTGGAAAGAGCGTAAAACACAAAAACCCGATGAAGTTCGGAGCTAGGAAGGCGGCGGCTGCAGGCCAGTTGGCGTCCCAGCGACGGGTGGATCTCTCGTTCATTCTTCGCCGTCCCAGTAATCTGTGACAGTGCCTTCTTTAAAGCGGGTCCAGCGCGCTTCCTTGCCGACGTGTTTATTCGCTCCTAATAGCGAAGATACAAAGACCTTGTCACTGTCGGGATAGTAATAGGTGTCGAAGGGTGCGTTATTGGTGATGACCAGGTATTCAAAGTCTGCGGCACTCTCGTTTATAATCTGGTGCGCGTCGCCGGGCGGGCACATGGCCGTTTCGCCGGCGTTGAAGTCTTTGAGGCCGGCTTCGGTGCGCATGCGGGCTGCGCCTTTCAACGCATAATAGATTTCCCACTCGGTGGCATGGCAGTGATAGGGGAAATTCTTTTTACCGGAAGCCAATACGCAGTGTTCGATATCGACGGGTGCTGCGTTATTTTCCGTGTCTTGTTCGGCTAGTGCGGATGAAATATCCCTTATTTTCAGGCCAAATGTTTTTTTGGCTGACGCGAAGTCCTCTTCTTTGATCTCTGTTAGATTGACTTTTAGCAAGGGATCCTTGATGGGTTGCCAGGTTTTAGCGCCCCGCTTCTTTAGTCTTGAGCAGGCGCCAGGAAGTTTAGTCCGTTCGCTCGTTATAGGTCAATAGCCCGCCCGGTGGTCCTTCATGTTTTTTTTAACGTTGGCGCTTAGGCGATGGCTCTATTTTTTTAGTAGTCCTGCTGTTGCGACTGATCACTATTCGGTACACCCTCTGGATAATGCGCACCGACGTGAAAACTGTGACTCAGACCCCAGCAAAGTACTACTTATAGATCAAGCTCGCCATTGCCTTTGTTTTATTAAAGCGGTTGCGTGTTGAAACTATTTGCATTTCCAAGTCATCGTTTAACTCGTCAAATAATCCCAGATGTAAAACAAAAGTGAGATGAATAATTTTGTTAAGAACCCCGGCACACTATTATTCATTTTTGAAGATCGTTGTGGTTCTATTCAATCACCTTATCTCTTACTCTTT
>DQLG01000662.1 GCA_015660315.1 Candidatus Latescibacterota bacterium | reverse complement strand
CGAGTAGGGCAACATCATATGCGTCACCACCGGCACCCAGACCGCCACCAGATCAGCTCCGCCGCCATATTCGACGATATGGCGATGAAAAGCCATGTCGTGCTCGACCACCTCAGCCATCTCACCCTGCCGGCAGGCGACCTTAAAGAGCGCTAGATTTTCCACAAAGAAAGCTAGCGCCTCATCACCACCATCGCCCTTGAAGCAGGTGTCCCGATAGCCACATCCCCCAGTTCCCGCAAATGTCGAGATTACGCCAGTTTTTCCATCGATGCGCCGTATGCGGTGGAAGCTATGCCCGCTCGTCACGTAGATATTACCTGACGAATCCACCGCGAGATGGCGCGGGTTCTCAAGTTGGGTGCTTGTTGCCGGTCCACCGTCACCGACATATCCTGAGTCCGATACCCTCCTTCGGCACCAACCTAACGGAAAATCCGGTAAGGGCAGTAGTCCTGCCGGATTTGCCTTTAGTAGCGCCTCTCCTGTTGGCCTAACCAAAATCTCTTCAATGTTTTCCTCCAGGACCGTCTTGCGATCCCGAGGGTTCCCGCTTTCCAAGACCTCGGACAGATTGCCCAGGGCGGCGGCGATCTTCTGGGTGGAAGGCAAGGAGAGGGCCTGAGGCTGTCTCTGCTGGAGTTCCAGTTTGGTTAGTTCCAGCGTCGCTTTGCGCTGCTCACAGCGCTTCAGTTCGTCCCGGAGCGTCTCCGAAATACCCGTAGTTCTGATCGCTTGTACCAGGTTGGCTAATTCGCGACCAACCTTCTTCAGGTCCCGCTCAACGCGCTTAAGGTCTTTATTCGGATCGTCCTGCTCCTGCGTCTTCCACGCCTTTTGAAACGCCTTGATCAGAGCTTCCACGTTCTGTTTTGTCAGGATCTCGCGCTGAAGTAGATCGAGAACAGCCCCCTCCAGTTGGTCGCCGCGAAGCCCGGTCTTGTTGGAGCAGACTGAGTTGCCCCGCCGACTGTGGTAATTACACCTATAGTAGACGTAGGTCTTGTTCGGGTTATTTCCCACCTGCTTGTTGGCAATGAAGTTGCCTCCACATTCGGCGCAGGTGATGAGGCCCGTAAGCAGATAGGTCGAGAAGGCCGTTCTGTCACCGCCCTTCTTTTTCATGAGTCTCTCTTTGCGTGGGCGATAGGTCTTTTTTCCATCCGGCTTGCGGATCTTCTTCGTCTTGTTCCAAATGCGCCAACCACGATACGCCTCGTTGAGCAGGATATAGCGGATGGCAGTGATGTCCCAGGTATTGCCACCGGGCGCGACGATGCCCTCCTCGTTCAGCGCGCTCGCAATACGCCGCATACCTAATCCTTCGGCACGAGTTTGGAAGATGCGGCGACGACGGGCGCTTCTTCCACATGGCGCTCAAAGACGATGTGCTTGAGGACATTGCCCTGGTGGTCGATGCGGCCATCGGGATCGTCGATCTCGACCTTGCCGTAGCCGTAGGGAGCACGGCCTCCGCAGTGAAATCCCCGTTTGGCGTTACTCGTCAGCGAGTCGGTGATCCGTTCGGCCAACTGGCGGGAGAAGCTTTCGGCGATGGATAGTTGGATGTTGCGGACCAGCGGGTCGTCAGCTTCGGTTGCTGACTTGATCTCAACGTTGTGGTAGATCTCCAACTCGTGGATGGAGCGCACGGTCTCGACGAAGGAGCGGCCTATGCGACCTCGTGGCCCGGTGTTTTGTCGCGCCGTTTCCTTGCGTTCTTGGGTTGGCCTGCCGCGCTCTGGTCCCGCGCAATGCGGGGGGATCCCAACAGCTGCACTGTCGGCCAGCGTCGGCGGCATCTGTCCACCCGCACCAGTCCCGCGCCCTCCAGCTCCTTTAGCTTGCGGTAAAGCGTAGACCGCACCATCCCCAGCTCGGCCGGCGGTCTGGGTCATACCAAACTGGACCCGCTCGGTGCGCCGCATATAGGCCAACCGTAACAGGTGTAGGGCGACAAACAGCGCCCCGACTTGGTCGGCCTTGTCGAGCCAGGCCCAACGATAGGTCCCGGTAAGAAACAACTCCCCCGGTTTCCGCAGGGCTTTCTGCTGCTGGCTCGGCGGTTGGAAAGGGGGACAAACGAGAGGGACTGGACAGGATTTGGGTAGACAGATAGCTTACCCATAAGGGCTAGTCGTGCTGCGGGTTGAGGGATAGGCGGGAGACTGTACCTCAGATCGACATCCCCTACCAGGAGGGAAGACTATGACGAACTCTGCTAATGAATCCATTCGTTTGATCGTACGCGCCGATGATATGGGTATGACCCATGCCAGCAACGCGGCAATCGCCAAGTGCTTTAATGAGGGCATCCTCACCTGCGCGGGTATTCAGGCCGTTGCGCCCTGGGCAGAAGAGGCTTGTGCCCTCGGGCGCGAGCATCCCGACTGGTGCCTGGGCGCCC
Organism: Candidatus Latescibacterota bacterium; assembly: GCA_015660315.1. Lineage (GTDB taxonomy): Bacteria > Latescibacterota > UBA2968 > UBA8231 > UBA8231. Next base: position 1,948 of record DQLG01000662.1, on the reverse strand, counting down.
ATCTATGCGCGCTGGGAGAGTGGCAGGGCTATCGCTGGCGCCCCGTCCTGCCATACAGCGAAGTGTCCAGTCTTGTCGATGAGCATGGTTTCCTCCCCCGCACACCGGAGGAGTTCTACGCCGGCGATCCCGACTATGGTCAGTTGGAAAGAGAGTTCCGCGCCCAGGTGGAATTGCTGGTTGGAAAATGGGGGATCGACCTCGGATACGTGGATACTCACTATCTGGAAGGCATGGAGCACCATCCCGAATTCATCTCAGTTTCTCTCAAAATCGCAGAGGAATTCGGAGTTCCACGCTCTGGGTACGCGGGCGAGAGCGGGGGGGGCAGTATTTACGGCACGGATCCAGCCATGAAAGAGGACACCTACGCCGAAATTCTCGAGAACCTCGAGCCCGGGATCTATATGTCGAACCACCACCTGTTGATTGATGCACCGGATTCCCACGTCCTTCTTCATACTGAAGTTGTAAACCAAATGCCCGCCGGTGTCGGCACCCATCGCATCGCCGAATGCGCTACCCTGACCAGCCCGCGAATTCGCGAGATTGTCGATCGCCGAGGTATCGAGCTATTGAGCTACCGCGACATCTGAATCTCAATGTAGAACGCGAATCATTCGTCGGATATAGGCTGAAATTGGTCATCGCCGGGCAGTGCGGGGGGAGTGGCGACGCCAGGAGCCCGGTGGGCAACGGCCCGGGGGACTAAAAACGCCCGGAGGCGCCCCCCGCAACCGGACCGACCACACCCAGCTTTACCTGTTAATGCCAGGTGCTATAGGAATGTCCAACTGGTATATCCAACCATAAATCGCCTATCGCGCCCCACGCGCGTTCTCGTGGTCGTCAGAAAATACCGTTTGCTGCCCCCCCCGTTCTTATATTATGGTCTAGGACATGTCGTAGATGGTGTAGATATTGGTTGAAAGGCTATTATGTCACATCGACCACCCGCGGAATGGCTCCTCGTCGCCCTGATCTCGCTCCAGGGAGCAAGCGTCAGCCAAGCGCAGATCAGCCGCTGGCAATTGGGCGGCAGTGGACTGCAGTGGACCGGCAACGACTCAATCAGCATCCTCGTCGACACCACGCCCACCGCCATCCGGCCTAACTACCTGACGCCCGACCAGAATGTATTCGCACAGTTGGACAACTGGTCGCCGCGCAAATTTCCCCGCGAGCTGGGCTTTGTCGATGGCCAAAGGCCTCGCGCCTGGTGGCTCGGCTTTGGCAGCGAATCCACCGCCTATAACGCCACCTATCTGGTCGATGGCGACAGCACCAGCTATCTCCCCCCGAACACCGAGGGCCGCCACGACTGGTTTACCTTCGACCTGGCGGTGCCCGTGCCGGCCTTCCGCTTTGGCTTTTTCACGCCTTCACAGGGCTTCCGCTCCGACGGCACGCCCCTCAGCCAGGACGTGGTGCCGGCCTATGAGATCTCCATCGCCCCCGAGGCCGATCGGGTCTGGCTCGACAGCGGCTCCTATCAGCGCGTCGGTCGGGTCATCGCCGATGTCGCCGAAAACTTCTCCGCCAACGTGCAGATCGACTTTTCCCGCCAATACGTCCGCTTTGTGCGCTGGCGACGCAATCCGTCCAGCCTGGATATCGATCCCAACCAGACATATGGCTCCGACGGCGGCATCGCTCTAAAGGGCACGATTGGCGATTTTGAACTCTTCGCCCACGGCGTGCCCGCCAGCGCCCTCTATCTCTCTGCAATCATCGATCTGGGCCAGGAAGTGAACTTCGGCCGTCTCTCGTGGTCGGCCACCCCCATGCGCGTACTGGAAAACGGTGCACACGTCGAAGACCCCGAGGCCCGCGTCTGGCTCGGCGTCGAGGCGCGCACCGGCCGCGATTCCGACCCCCTGGTCTACCACGAATTCGACAACAAGGGCCGCGAAGTGATCGTCGAGCGTGCCCGCTACGAGTACGATTT
>DQLG01000330.1 GCA_015660315.1 Candidatus Latescibacterota bacterium | reverse complement strand
TCGGCCAATCGCTGGTAGAATTCCATCTTCTGATCCGGGTCGGGCACATAATCGTCCGGTATATAGGCCGAGACCGCGATCTTGATATCGGGTTCAGGGCTGTCGGGCACCGTCTCGCCCTTGATATCGCGCATCGCCTCGTCGAGCAGGCGGCAGTAGAGGTCGAAACCGACGGCGGCGATAAAACCGTGTTGTTGCGCCCCGACCAGATTGCCGGCACCGCGGATCTCGAGGTCGCGCATGGCGATGTTGAAACCCGAGCCGAGGTCGGCGAATTCTTCTATCGCGCGTAGGCGCATACGGCTCTTCTTGGTCAGCTTCTTGCCCTTGGGCACCAGTAGGTAGGCGTAGGCCCGTTCGTTGGAGCGGCCGACCCGACCGCGGATCTGGTAGAGCTGGGAAAGGCCCAGGGTGTCGGCGCGGTTGACCAGGATGGTGTTGACTGAGGGGATGTCAATGCCCGACTCGATGATCATGGTACAGACCAGGCAGTCGTATTTCCGTTCCATAAAGTCGAACATGATCTTTTCGAGCTCCCTAGGCGGCATCTGGCCATGCGCGACGGCGAAGCGCACCTGGGGCAACAGGTCCTGCAGGTAGTCCTTGAGCCGGTGGATCGATTGCACCCGGTTGTGCACGAAGTAGACTTGGCCGCCGCGTTCGACTTCGCGGTAGATCGCCTCGGCGATGCGCGTCTCGTCGAAGGCGAGGATCTCGGTGTGGATCGGCAGGCGGTCCTGCGGCGGAGTGTTGATCACCGACATATCGCGTGCGCCCATCATCGACATGTGCAATGTGCGCGGGATCGGCGTCGCGGTCAGAGTCAGCACGTCGACCATGCGCTTGAGCTGTTTGAGCCGCTCTTTGTGCTTGACGCCGAAGCGTTGTTCCTCGTCGACGACGATCAGCCCGAGGTCGCGGAAGCGGATGTCCTTGGAGAGGATGCGGTGGGTGCCGATGAGCACGTCGACCTTGCCGCTTTTGACCTCCTCAATGACCTTTTTCTGCTCTTTCGGGGTACGGAATCGGCTGAGCACCTCAACGCGCGCCGGGGTGTGCGACATGCGTTCGGAGAAGGTCTGGTAGTGCTGTTCGGCGAGGATAGTTGTGGGCACTAGTACGGCGGCCTGACGGTTGTCGCAGACGGACTTGAAAGCGGCGCGCACGGCGACCTCGGTCTTGCCGTAGCCGACATCGCCGCAGACCAGGCGGTCCATCGGGTGCGGCGATTCCATGTCCTGTTTGACCTCGCCCATCGTCTGCAACTGGTCGGGTGTTTCCTGGAAGGGGAAGGCGGCTTCCAGCTCGCGGTGCATCGGGCCGTCGGCCGAGAAGCTGACGCCCGGCCTGGCCTTGCGCTCGGCGTAGAGCTGCATCAACTCGCTGGCCATCTTGAAGATCTCTTCGCGCGTGCGCTCTTTGAGCTTTTCCCAGGCGGTGCCGCCCAACTTGCTGAGTAGCGGCGCCTCGCCCTCGGAGGAGGAGTATTTGCGCAGGCGATCGAGTTGTTCGACGGGGATGAAGAGTTTGTCCTGGCCCTGGTAGGTGACGGTCAGGCAGTCGTGGTCGCGGCCGCCGATGGACAGGCGGCGGATACCGCCATAGCGGCCGATACCGTGGTCGATGTGCACGACGAAGTCGCCGCGCTGGAGGGCGCCGTAGTTGGAGATGGCGGCGGCCTGGCGGAACCGACGGTAGCGGTAGCGGCGTTTCTGACGGCTGAAAATCTCGTGGTCGTTGAGCACGGCGAGTTTCGCCTGCGGGAAGGTGAAGCCGCGGTGCAGCGAGCCGAGCCCGAAGTGCACGTCGGGCCACTCCTCGAATATCTCCTGCAGGCGTTCGATCTGTCCCTTGGTCTCGCAACGGATGTGGATGGCGTAAAACTCGTCCGACAGCTGTTCGATTGCCTGCCGCAATATCGGCAACTCGCCTTCAAATACGCGCGGCTCCTTGGCGTCGAAGCGCACGGCTTCTTCGAGGCGACCGAGCGGTGCGGGTTCGAGCCGGGTGTGCGTGCCCAGTTGTGCCGAGAGCCACTCTTGGTCGCGCAGCAGTTGGTCGGGCGGGAAGTGCGTGCCGCGCTCTTGGTGGCGTTTGTATTCCTTGTTAGGGCGGGCCAGTACCTTGTCGAGCTCTTCGGCGATCTCGTGGTCCTCTTCGAGGAAGACCAGGGGTTTTTTGAGGTATTCGAAGAGCCCGTTGTCGCGGCCGTAGAGCAGGGCTGAATAGCATTCGATGCCTTCGAGTGACTCGCCTAATTCGAGCTGGTCGCGCAGCGGCGACAGCGCTTCACCGGCGTCGGCGGCCTCTATGCGCTGTAGATAGTCCTCGTAAAAGGGTGAACCTAAGAGGACTTCGCGCGCCGGCAGCACCCAGGCTTCTTCGCAACTGTTGAGCGAGCGCTGCGTGTTGACGTCAAAGCGGCGGATCGATTCGATCTCGTCGCCGAAGAATTCGATGCGATAGGGGTGTTCGACCCCGAAGGGGTAGACATCGAGGATGCCGCCGCGCAAGCTGAACTGCCCGATGCCATCGATGGCCGGTACGCGCTCGAAACCGCAGTCGACTAGGTGCGAGCAAAGCGCTTCAGGTTCCCGTTCTTCGCCGACCTTGAACGATAGGGAACTGAGTTCGAGGGCGTGCGGCGGTATCAGCGGCAGCAATAGGGCCTGGGCGGGCGCGACGACGATGGTTGGTTCGCCGCGCATAAGGCGAGAGGCGGCCTCAATGCGCAGACCGGTAATCTCGCTGTCCGGGGACCGGCGGTCGTAGAGTTCGACGTCCCAAGTCGGGAAATAACAGACGATTTGCTCGCCGGCAATCGCCTGCAGATCGTCGCGCCATTGCTCGGCGCGGTCTTCGTTGGCGGCGACGACTAGCACTGTGCGATCTAGGGTGTGACGGACGTGCGTGGCTAGAAAGGCGGCGAGGGTGGAGGGCAGTCCGTGCAGTAGGATCTGTTCCTGCCCGTTTAAAAGCCGGGTGATGACGTCTTTGAAGCTATCCGTCTGCGCCGTCAGGCGCGTTATGTCGTCGAGCGAATGGGCGGGATCCATCCTGGTCTCTACAAGGGTATGGCGAGGAATTTTATCGAGCGATAAAAGATCGTTATTAATCTACGTAAGATAAGATTAACCAACACTTTCTGTCAAGAAATTGCATTGGCTTTTCACGAACTGTCTTCGCCTATTCGGCCAGCGTTTCCTCTGCCAGTACGGTGCGAATGGCGATGGCTTGATGCTCGAGATTTTTGCTTTCCCGGCGCGAGACGTAAAAGAGATAAATAAAGACTCCGGTGACGACCAAGAACATGAACACCAGTGCAATCAATATCGGAAGCTGCTCTTGTTCGACGAAGATAATACCAGCACAGCACAATGACCAAGCAGCACCGCTGCACCCCCAGAGAGTGCGGCGAAAACGCTTCCATTGGGTACGCATCCAGGTAATTTGGCGAAGATCGACGCTCATTTCATAAACATAAAAATGGCCCGCAGGCCGTTTGCAAAGAGAAGTAATTTATTCTTTTCCACCATAGTTCAATATATAAGGTCTGGTAAGAAGTGCACAAAATCAATGGGTGGCTCGATTTTAATTGCCAGAGGAAACCTGGTAAATGTACCAACTCTTTGTCGAATCGGCACGGACTAGTTCAAAGCGGTTGGGGTGCGCTTGAATTTGTGCTAAAGCGTGCGCGCTGGTCGGGTCTAGGCTGTTGGGGGTATTGGGGTCGTCAGGGCCGATAAAGACATATTGTGCCTGGTCTTTGTTGATCGTGGAGAAATCGCCATAGTCGACGGTCGGGCGATTGTGGTGGATATGGCGTTCGAGCGGGCTGGAGGTCATGATGATATCCCGTGGCCCGGCGTGATTCTTGAGGTATTGGCTGCCGACGGAGAAGTCGATAAAGCCGCGGCCCTCGGCCTGGCGTGCTTGGCGGAAAGGCACCTTGACGCGGTAGGCGTTGTGGATGAGCGACATCGGCAGGGTCAGGGCCAACAGCAGCAGCGGGATGCGTGCCGTATGGAGGTTTTTAATCGACAGGTGCGTGCTGAGTGTTTGTAGGCTACCGAGCGCGAAGAGGTAAAAGACCGGCAAGAGCGGCAACAAGAGCCGCAACTCGACCCAACCGCCGGGTCGGTCGACGGGGATGAAAGTCCAGTTACAGAGCACGCCGAGAAAGACCAATAGATACAGGTGTAATAGCTGCAGGCCGGGTTCGCCGCGCCAACGAGGATGCAGAATGCCGCCGAGCGCAAGCAATAGAAGGCTTCCGCCGAAGGTCCAGGAGACGACAGTGTAAAGCCCGCCGAGGCCCTGTTGCGCGGCAAGCACCTGGGCCGCCTGGCCGAAGAGCGGCAAG